>NYZD01000161.1 GCA_002685935.1 Planctomycetaceae bacterium
GACCGGCAACGCCCACGACGCCCAGACGCTTCGATCCCGCTGAGACGATCGCTGGGTATACTGCCTGCTTGGCCCCCGCAAGACGTTCACCGAGCCAGGCCCGGCCACAATGAAGCCCGCGCCGACCATCGGAGTTTCCCCTCCTCCAACAGGCCCACAAGACAAGCAGCACGCGATATGAACACCAAGCCCAGCCCCGACAAAGTCGCCCTCAACTACATCAACCCCAAGCCGCCCTCCGTCGCGCCCCCAATCTACGACGGCGAGTCCTACGACGACCTCGTCCCCGCCACGCTTGATCTCGCCGAACGTGCCCGCCTCTGCGTTAACGCCCTCACCGAAACCACCGACCCCGACTACGACGACGAGATGTACTGGATCATCGATCTGCTCGCCCGCGAACCCGCCATGTACCATTCCGTCGACGACCACGTCCAGGCCAAGTTCCTCCAGGCCCTGCCGCTCGACCGCACCGCCTGCGGCAGCACGCAGAACCTCGACGTCGAACACCGCCTCATGCAGACCTACCTCAAAATGCAGGGCCCCGACGGGCTGCTCTACATCCCCATCAAGGGCCGCCCCTGGGCACTGCCCGACGAACCCAACCCCTGGGCCATCGACCCGCTACCCACCGGAGACCACTGGTGCTCCATGTGTCCGACCGGCCGCGCGCTGGGCGGGTTCTGTGTCTATGCCCTCAAAGATCCCGACGGCCCCTGGGCCGATGCCGCCCGCCGTCTCGCCCGCGGCCTCATGAACTTCTGCATCGTCGACGGCGACGTCGCCTACCTGCCCGGCTTGGCCGCTGAGCCCGGCAAGACAGTCCCCAGGCCCGCCGCCCCGCCCCGTGGGATCCGCGCCGCTTACAACGGATGGGTCGCCGAAGGACTCGCCAAATGCGCTCGCACCCTCGGCGACCACGAAGCCGGCGAGATGGCCGCCAGACTCATGCGCTATGTCCTGCGCGACTCCGGATACTTCGGCCCCAAAGGCGAATTCAACTGCGAATTCCCCGATGGCGCCGATCACGACATCCACTTCCACGCCCATACCTGCCAGATTCTTGCCGCCCTCGAAGCCGTGCAGGCCACCGGCGACCGGGAATTGCTCGCGCTCGCCCGCAAAGCATACGACTACGCCGTGCCCCAGGGCGAAACGCTCGTCGGCTTCTTCCCCGAATGGCTCGACTACAAGGGCGGACACTACGGCGAGGGACAGGTCTCCTCGGAAATCTGCGAAGTCGCCGACATGATTGCCGCCGCGCTCAAACTCTCCCTCCTCGGCGACGACAAGTGGGACGACGTCGATCGCTGGGTCCGCAACCAGTTTTCCGAGTGCCAACTCACCGACACCGGTTGGCTCACCGACGGACATCTGCAGCACGCCGACCGACAACACGCCCCGCTCCCCGCCGCCGGCGGCGGGGCGCCCGAGTACGGCACCACCGACCGCGTCATCGAACGCGCCGTCGGCTCCTTCTCCGGCTGGCCCTCCGCCAACGACTTCGTCCAGGGACACGGCTGGTCCATCATGCACTGCTGCACCGGCAACGCCACCCGCGCCGTCTACTACGTCTGGCAGCAAATCCTCACCCACACCGACGGCAAACTCACCGTCAACCTCCTGCTCAACCGTGCCTCCCAGTGGGCCGACGTCCACAGCCACATCCCCTTCCGCGGCCGGGTCGACGTCAAAGTCAAACAACCACTCGACCTGAACATCCGCCTGCCCGAATGGGCCCAGCCCGAAGACGCCCGCTGCACCGTCGACGACAAGCCGCGCGACCTCACCTTCGAAGGACGCCACGCACAAATCGGGCCGCTCAAAGCTGGACAAACCGTAACCCTGACCTTCCCCATGCCCGAGCGTACCGATCGGGTCATCATCGAAAAACGCCCCTACACGATCATCCGCCGCGGCAACGAAGTGGTGTGGATCGATCCGCCCGGCACCAACTGCCCCCTCTACCAGCGCGGACACTATCGCCAGGCCGAAACGATGTGGAAAAGCGTCCGCCGCTTTGTCCCCGTCGCCGAAATCCCCTGGTGTTGATTCGCAGCGCCCCCTGCCCCGGCGCATGCTCGCAGCGCCTTCGCCCCGCTCACGCCGAATGGATGAACCACGCTTCGTCGCGCCGCGCTTCGTAGATCGCGCGCGCATTCTCGAGTAGTTCATCCTTTTCCGCATCGCTCAGCGGCGCAAACCGTTGCGCGACCGCCGCATTCGCCTCGATCTGCGCCACGTCATCCACGCCCACTACCGCGCTCGCAACGCCCGGCAGGCCCATCACGAACCGCAGCGCCCGCTCCGCGTGATCCTTTAGAAACCCATACGCAAACACCTTCATCGCCAGCACGCCCACGCCCCGCGCCTCGGCCACCGGCATGATCGTGTCGTAAAACGGCCGCACCGCATGATGCAACGCACCCAGTGATGTCAGGATCGTGTCGAACGGATACGCCTCCAGCGTCCTGGCCAAAACGTCCGGGTTCACGTGGCTCGTCACCCCCACGAACCGGATCGAGCCCTCCCGCTGACGCTGCTCGATCGCCTTGAGCGCGCCGTTCGGCCCCATCACCGTCGCCAGATCCTCTTCGCTGTGCATGTCGTGGATCTGCAGACAATCAATACGATCCACCTGCAGACGCTCGAAACTCTCATCAATCTCACGGGACGCCGCATCGTAATCCCGCCGCTCCGTCTTCGTCGCCAGATACACCTCGTCGCGCCGATCGCCAAGCGCCAGACCGATCTTCCGTTCACTGTCCTTGTAGCTGTTGGCCGTGTCGATGTAATTGATCCTCAGATCGATCGCCCGATGCACGACCGCCGCCGCCGCATCGTCATCCAGAAAGTTGTACATCACTCCCCCCAGCGCCAACGCGCTGACCTGCACACCGGTACGCCCCAACTCGCGTTTCGCGATCTGATCCATCTGCTGCACTCCACAGGCCTGCTCGGCCGAGAACACGGAACTGCCTACACCATACCGTCAGCCCGCACTCGCTGCATCAGTCACGCGCAGCGCCGCCACCACTCACGGCCGCACAATCGCGTCAATCGCCGCCAGTTCGTCGGCGCCAAACGGCACCCCACTTAACCCGTTCAGATTCGCATCCAATTGCCCCACACTGCTCGCCCCGAACAAAGCGCTCGTCACCCGATCATCGCGCAACGTCCACATGAGCGCCATCTGCTCCAGCGATTGGCCGCGCCGCCGCGCGATCCCCTGAAGCGCGCCGACCCGCTCCGTCACCTGCCCCCCCGCGTCGCCGCCGTCAAAATGGCCGTACCACGTCTCACCGGCCTCCGCCGCGCTCACCATCGCATCAAAGTACCGATGCCCTCGCGTGCCCTCGCTGCCCTGCCCGCAGAAGCGATCCGTCAGCAATCCCGACGCCAAAGGCGTGAACGCCACGCACCCCGCGCCCGCCTCCTTCAGCACATCAAGCAGGTCCGCCTCGATCCAGCGGTTCAGCACGTTGTAGTTCGCCTGATGCACCGTCAACTTCACACCCGCCGCCCCCAGCGCCGCCACCGCCGCCTCCGTCTGCGTTGCCGAGTAGTTCGAGATCCCGCAATGCCGCACCTTCCCCTGTCCAATCAGTTCCGCGAACGCCCCCGCCGTTTCCTCGATCGGCGTATCCTCATCCGGCGCATGGTGATAGAGGATATCCACGTGATCGACCCGCATACGCCGCAGCGATGCCTCGCACTGCCCCACAATCGCCTCACGCGATCCGTCCGCCCACGCCGCCTTCGTCGCAATGATCAGCCCGTCCCGATGCCCCGCCAACTCGCCATGCAGGATCTCGCCGAAACTCTCCTCCGCCGGCCCTAGCTCACTGCGATACCCCGCCGCCAGATCAAACTGCGTCACCCCCCGGTCCAGCGCGCGGCAAATCACCTGCCGCGCCACCTCCATCCCCTGATCGAATACCGTCATCAACCCCAGCGACATCGCCGGCAACATCGGGCCCCCGTCCCCGCACCGCCGGTACATCATCGACGCCGAGTGATCCTGATTCGTCGCGTTCACCATCGTGTTCCCCATTCTCTTCGCACTGACGTTGATCGGCGTGGCGTCGAACATCCGCCCGAAGCGCCGCGAACACCGCAATCACAGAAAACCATGCATCTCATTCGGATCGTATCCCGCCACGAACAGACCGTGCTCGCGACCCGCCACCAGTTCCCGCCCGTCCGTGAACCCCTCCCCCCGATCCTTCAGCACATCGATCATCCGCTTGCGCCACGGATCCAGCCGCCCCGCCGCGTCACCCGTCCGCGCCAGATCGTGGACCTCATCCGGATCGTTCGACAGGTCGAACAACTGCTCCCGCCCCGTCTGCGTGTACCAGATGTACTTGTAGCGATCATCGGTCAGGAATTGCATCGCATGGCCCGGCCGATAGCACGCCGCGTGTTCGCCGTGCAGCGTGTCGCGCACACGGTCCGTCTCGCCGCGAATGATCGGCAGCAAACTCCGCCCCGTGCACATCTCCGGAATATCAACCCCCGCCGCGTCCAGACACGTCGGCATGATGTCCTGCAAATCCACCGGCGTGTCGCACACCACGCCGTCCGGGCAATCCCAGTCGCGCGGCCCGCGCACCGCCATCGGCACACGCGCCGACGCCTCATACGGGAAACATTTGCGAAACAGGTGATGGTCGCCCAGCATCTCGCCGTGGTCCGACGTGAAAATGAATAGCGTGTTCGGATACCGCCCCGCAAACGACTGCATGAAACGACCAATCTGATCGTCGATGAAATTGCACAGCCCGTAATACCCCGCCCGCGCGCATCGCATGGCCTCAGCATCCAGATGAATCTCCGACGCATCCGGGCTTAGCCCGCGCGTCGGCCCGTCAAACGACACCCCCCAGTCCGCGATCGTCTCCTCCGCCCAGTCGCCCACGATCGGCTCCGGCAGATCGCGCCCGATGTATCGCTCGTAGTAAAACCCCGGCGGCGTCAGCGGCGGGTGCGGATCGATCGTCGAGATGTTCAAGAAAAATGGGCACGACGGATCACGCCGCTCCAGAAACTGCATCCCCTGATCAAAACACCAGAACGTGTGCGTCTGCTCCTCCGGTAAAACGTGCGGCCGACCAACCCAGCCGTTCGACGTCGCCCCGTGCGCCTGGCCCGCATCGTATTCACGTCGACCGACATCATGCTTCAACCAATCGACGTAGTCGTTCTCCGCCCCGCGATAACTGTCCGCGCGGAGCATGTGATCGAATCCATACCGCCGACGGTTCGGCTGAAGGTGCAGCTTCCCCACGAGCTGCGTCTGGTACCCAGCCTTGGAAAGTTCGCCCGACAGCGTGTGCGCCGGATTCCAATCCGCGTCCGTCGTGAACCCGACCATCCCGTTCGCCGCCGGCGCCGTGCCCGTCATCAGGCTCCGCCGCGCCGGAATACAACTCGGACACGCGCTGTACGCCCGCCGAAACGACGCCCCGCTCTGCCCCAGATAATCCACGTGCGGCGTCTGCAATACCGGGTGCCCCTCAATCCCCAGGCAATCCCCGCGCCATTGGTCGGTCATGAACAGGACGATATTCGGGCGCTCATCAGCCATCGTTGCCGCTCCTGGAGCAAAGCCAACCTATCCTCCTCCGGCCAGCGCGTCGAGTCCCAAACGATCCAACGCGCCCACCCCCCACGCCGCGCACAGTTGCATTCGCGGCCGGAAAGGCGTCCACTAATGAGATCCAGCCGCGGCCCTCTTCTGATACAACCCGCCGCCGCCCATCGCAGGAGACCGACATGATCATCGATTGCCACTCACATGCCTGGGAGTATTGGCCCTACGAACCGCCCGTGCCCGACCACGAGTCTCGCGCACGCGTCGAGCAGCTGCTCTGGGAAATGGACAAGAACGGCGTCGACAAGGCCGTCCTCGTCTGCGCCCGCATCGAACTCAACCCCGACAACAACGAATACGGCCTGCGGTGCGCAAAACAGTATCCCGATCGCATCATTCAGTTCGCCGATGTCGATTGCGCCTGGACCGACACCTACCACACCCCTGGCGCCGCCGACCGGCTCGCCGAAGCCGCCGACCGCTACCAACTCAAGGGCTACACCCACTACGTCAGAAGCGATTACGAATGGTTCGAATCCGACGATGGCCTCGCCTTCCTCGAGAAAACCGCCGAACTCAATCTCATCGCCAGCTTCGCCATCGGCGTCAACGGCCAGCCCGCCCTGCGCCAAATCGCCAGGAAATTTCCGACCATCAACTTCCTCTGCCACCACATGGCCGGCGCCCGAGCCACCGAGCAGCCACCCCACCCTAACCTCAACGAAATCCTCGCCTCCGCCGCCGTCCCCAACATCCACATCAAACTCTCCGGCTTCCACTACATCTCCCACGTCCGCTGGGAGTATCCCTATTCCGACACCATGTGGATCGTCCGCACACTCTACGAACACTTCGGCCCCACCCGCCTCTGCTGGGCGTCGGACTATCCCCCCGTGCGCGATTTCATGACCTACCAGCACGCCCTCGAAACCGTCCGCACCCACTGCACCTTCATCCCCGAACCCGACATGGCCCTGATCCTTGGCGACAACATGGCCCGCCTCTTGAACATCACCGACTGACCCGCCACGACAAGTCGAGCATCCACAAATGCAATACCGCACCTTCGGACAGACCGGCATGACCCTCAGCGCCGTCGGAATCGGCGGACTGATCGCCCACTACTGGGAAGGCGCCGCCGGCGTCCCTTCCCCCGACCAGAAGCAACGCGTCTACCGACACGCCGCCGAAGCGGGCATCAATCTCTTCGACACCGGCTACGGTGACGAGGCCCACCTCCCCGATGAACTCAGAGGCCCCGGCGACGACCGCTACTTCGCCCTCAAGAGCGGCGCCCGAGCGCCGGCCGATATCCAGGCCACCGTCGAGAAAAACCTGACGCACCTCCGCCGCGATGCAATCGACATCCTCCGTGTTCATCACAACCACTACACACAAGACCAACGCATCCCCGAGACCATCGACGCACTCAAACAGGCCGGCAAAGTCCGCGCCCTCTGCCTCATCCGCCACTTTGAAGAAGATCAGGACGCTTACGCCGCGCACGGCCCCATCGAAGGCGCCGACGCCGACCTCGTCATCTACAACTACGTCCACCGCACCCAAACCCCCGGCATCGAACGGTCAGCCAAAGCCGGCACCGGCGTCCTCGCCATGAAAGCCCTCGGCGGACAATACGCCAGTTGGGATCACAAGCTCAAAACCGACTGGACCGCGACAACCGAACGAACGCTGATGGAGTTATCCCCCGTCATCGCTGAGTCCCTCGAAGACGAACTCAGCTTCATCTATGCCTTCACCGCCGGGCCCTGGCACGAGCTCACTCAACCCCCCGGCCCCACCGCGTCGACCACCCGTGCGACGGCCTGGATCCTTCAAAACCAGCACATCGACAGCGTCCTCGTCGGCGTCGCCTCCATCGACGAACTCGACGCCGTCCTCGAAGCTGTCTAATCCCCCCGCCGCCTCACCCCGGTATCTCCACCGGCCGGTCGTACCTGCCGTATTGCTTGCGAACATCCAGCATGAACAGGTAATCCTCAACCTTCACCGGCGGATACACGCTGTTGCTCGACATGTAAATGTACCCGCCCCCCGGCATCCCATGCTTCAAACAATATAAAGCGCTCTGCCGAATC
>NYZD01000162.1 GCA_002685935.1 Planctomycetaceae bacterium
GCCCGACAGATCGGCGTCGACCGGCAGTTCACGACCGACGACGCCCGCATCAAACTCAAACGTCTATACCCGAAAGTCGTAGAATGACGCGCCACTAGGGCACGAGGAATGCGTCGAACCTGTTGTTCGGCAGTTCGGTTCCGTTGTAGCTGGCACGTTTGACGTTGCCCTGATGCCAGATGTTGTCGCCCCCGTCGGTGTTAGCGGATTTGATGAACGACACCGTACCATCGGTGAACAGCACGTTCTGCCCGCCCTGACGCCGATGGTTGGGCGAGACATCGCCGCTGTTGGGATTGAAACGGCCGCCGGCAAAGTAGGGGTTCCGATCAGAGAGGATTGCCATGCGCAGGCCGTCCATACGCGGCTTCTCGGCACCGAACATGTTCTGAATACTGAAGCTGATTTGGCGTGCGTCGTGGAAGTCCCGCATCTCCGGCTGCAATTTCAGCAGTGCGTTGGGATTCTCCGGACAGGCCAGATTGTCAAGGTCGACGTGCTGGGTATTGACCGCGAGCAACTGATTGGCTGAATTGGACTGTGTGGAGCCGTCGTCGTCGAACGTGTTGACACGATTCCACCGGCCGCTGGAGCTGAGTCGCATCACGGGCAGTGTGCCGTAGTCGTTGGCGTATGCGCTTAGCCCCTTGAAGGCCCCCTGCAGGTTTGTCGCACAGGCGATCTGATTGGCCGACGCGGGATCCTGCTTGAACGTCGTGAGCACGATCGAGACACCGATCAGCATCACCGCCGCCACCGCGATCAGGTCCGGCCACCGCAGCAGGCTACGCGGGGTATTGAGATCCTGAATCTGCTGAGAGTAACGTTGCTGTTGCCGGGCTTCGTTGACGCGCTGCAGCGTGCGGGCGACCAGCAGATCGCCGGTCGATTCCGCCGGCAGGTGATCGAGCAGGCCCAAGACCTGCATCAATCGCTCGGCGCGGGGCTGCAAATCGTCGGGGACGGCCTGAAGCTCAAAGCCGGCGTCGACCAGCGCATCAAGCGCTTCCTGATCGGCCGGACACAAACTGACGAGACTTGATTCACTCATGATGCTCGAAGACTCACACGAATTGGGGTACTGGCTCTACCTTTCAACGGCCTGTTCGGCCAACAGTTATTACGCTACAGAACCATCTGGGTTCTGTGATTTCCAGCGATCGGCAAAAGTACCCACGGCCGCGTGCAGCCGGCTTTTTACCGTGCCGAGGGGCACGCTAAGTACTTCGGCAATCTCGGCATACGAGAGTTTCTCGAAGTACGCCAGCAGCAGGATTTCACGAAGGTGGTCGGGCATGGTCTGGATCGTACGTGACATCCGATCGGCCAGTTCGCCGGATTCCGCCAGGTCATGGGGCATGGGCAAATCAGCTTCGAGCAGGTCCACATAAGTCTGCCCCGAATCGTCACCGCCGATGGGGGCGGACAGTGGGGCGGCCGGGCGGCGCGCCTTCTTGCGCAGGTGATCCCGGGCCTTGTTTGCGGCGATGGTGAACAGCCACGGCCGAAACCGGCGGCTGGTGTCGAACGTATCGGCGGATATGTGGACCTGCAGAAACGTATCCTGGAACACGTCGTCGGCGGCGGCTCGATCCCCGAGGAATCGAGACAGGAAGTGGAACAGCTCCTGCCGATAACGATGGACCAACACGTCGAACGTCTCGTGTTGGCCTTGCTGGTATTGTTCGATCAATCGCTCATCGGCGAGTTGGTCGTGGTCCGCGGGGTTGGCTGCGGTCATGCGGGGGGTACCATGTGCGACGGCTAGGGTCATTATAAGACTCGGTCATCCTGCGGCCACTCCTCGAAAGGCTTTACGTCGGATCGGCCGCTTTGGTTTACCAATTTTGGGATCGGGCGTATCGGGCGTAGGATATAGATGTAGATTCGCGATCCACACACGATATAGCGGTGGCGGGACGGACCGATCCGCCACGAAAGGACGCTGCAAGGATGGGCATACCGGTGTCGCAGAAATGGACGGTGGCCACCTACGTCCTGAAACAGAAGTTCCGCCGCCGTCGCCGGTATCCGCTGGTGCTGATGCTTGAGCCCTTGTTTCGCTGCAATCTGGCGTGTGCCGGGTGCGGCAAGATCCAGTATCCGGCCCATATTCTCAAACAGCATCTGACCCCGCAGCAGTGCTTTGATGCCGTGGATGAATGCGGGGCGCCGATCGTGTCGATTCCGGGCGGTGAGCCGTTGCTGCACCCGCAGATCGGCGAGATCGTCGAAGGGCTGATCGCTCGGCGGAAGTACATCTACCTGTGCACCAACGCGATCCTGCTGAAACAGAACCTCGAGAAGGGCGTGTTTGGCCCGAGCAAACACCTGACGTTCTCGGTCCATATGGATGGCACGCGGGAGAACCACGATTTCGCGGTGTGTCGGGATGGGGTCTATGACAAGGCCGCCGAGGCGATTGCCATGGCGGTCGACATGGGATTCCGCGTCACGACGAACACGACGCTGTTTGACGGCGCCAATGCCGCTGAGGTGCGGGAGTTCTTCGATGAGATGTCCGAACTGGGCGTCGAGGGCATGATGGTCAGCCCGGGATATGCGTACCCCAAGGCGCCGGATCAGAATAACTTCCTGGAACGTCAGCGGACCAATCGCCTGTTCCGGACCGCCCTGTCGAACCGCAAGCCCAGTTGGCGATTCAACATGAGCCCGTTGTTCCTGGAGTTTCTGATGGGGCGTCAGGACTACGAATGCACGCCCTGGGGCAACCCGACTTACAACATCTTCGGCTGGCAGCGGCCGTGCTACCTGATTCAGGATGGCTACTGCGACACGTTCGAGCAGCTGATGACCGAGACCGAGTGGGCGAACTTCGGCCGGGCGTCGGGCAATACTGCCTGCCAGCAGTGCATGGTCCACTGTGGCTACGAGCCGACCGCGGTGAACCACACGTTCGATCGCCTTGGCGGGCTGGCCGCGACAATCAAGGCGGGACTGTTCAAGCGTTATCGAGACCCCGAAGCGGCTCGGATGCTGGCCGAAGACCAGCAGCGGAAGGGCGAGTCGTTACCGGTCGTTGAGCTTGGAACCTCGGCTGCCAAGGGCGATACGGCTGCGGCGTGACCGCTTGGGGCTGTCGACTCTCCATGGTCAGATACCGGCTTGGTGTACGACGAACGCCACCCTCTGAGGTGGCGTTTGTCGTACGATCCATGTTTCGTAGGAGAGTCTGAATGAAGCTCGGCTATGCAGCAATACGCAGGGGCGCGGCAACGGGTTCGGCGGGGGTCTGGACCCACAGAACGCTGTTCCAGCCGCCGTGTTTGTCGTTTTCGACGCCGTAGGCCGCAAAATCGGCCTCCCACCACGCATTGTCGATCCGGTATTTGAACCGATACTCGCCGGGGGGCATTTTCACCCGCACATGCCACCAGCCTGCTTCATCACGCGCCATGATGTGCTGATTGGCCTGCCAGTCGTTGAAGTCGCCTGCAAGCGTGACACTCCGTGCCGCGGGGCGGAAGAAAACGAACTCCATCGTGCCGTCTTCATGCTGACTGACCATGCGCGTGTCTCCGTTTTGGGCGATCCAACCGCCAGATTTGTTCTGATGGGGCCTTTCGCACCGGTTGTCATGTCCAATATCGTCGTTTGGCCGGTGCGACTTTTGCGTGTGGGCGCGAGTTGGCGCGGTTTTTCTGTCGGGGGCCGGTTGAGTAAGCTGTGCGGCATGACCCGTGACCTCCAGAGGACTGCGCCGACGTTCGGATACGTCGGCGGCCATTCATGAAGTTGGGTGTGATCATCTCGGCGATCTTTGTCCTCCTGTTGGTGGCGGTGGGAGTGCTGCTGTTTCGAGGCAAACCGGATCGACCGACCGGCGCGATCACCGACGCGATCCTGGCCCGACATTCACTTGATCCGAGTCTGTTGAATGTGGCTGAACCGACCGAGGACGGCGATGCGGCCGACGGCTATCTGGCGGCGGTCGATCTCTTCAATGACAATCAGCGGGCGTTGGTGGGGGGGACCGCGGATCAGACCGTGGTCCGACAGATCGTGGATCACCTCATCACCGCGATGCGTCAGCGGCGAACGCGGCATGGTTTCCTGGATGCACAGGTTCCCATGACACCCGCGGCGAACCCGCAATACGACGAGGCGCTGACCCGAATCGCGCAGCTGGTGGCGACGTATGCCCGGCAGACCGATGCCGCGCGTGGGCTTGACGCAGCCAATGCGTTGTTAACCTTCGGCGTGCGGTTGTTTGAGCACAACGATCGGTTGCAGCCACGTTTCGACGGATTGAGCGTCATGGAAGAGGCGGTCGACGCGATGGACGTGCTCACCACGGCACGTGTGGATAACGACGGGTACCTGGGCGGATCGACCCTCGCGCCGATCACCGAGATCCGGAACGCGTGGCACACCAAGCGGGGGTTGGTGCATTCGCCCAGCCCACACGCTGCGGATCTGCTGCAGGTGGCCGAGCACGATGCCGACCGATCGTTTCGCATCGAGGCGACGTTGACGCTGGGCATCGCGAGATTTTCGTCGCCCTCGCGCGGAAATGTCCGGGTGATCAATGATTATTTGGGTCGCGCACTGGCCGGCGACGACCCGCTGATAGCCGTCGCGGCTCAAGTCGCGCAGGACTTCACCAAACGGCAGATGCACACGATGCCGATGCGCCAAGACCATGACTGACGACGCACACAAATCAAGTGCCGATGCGCTGGAATCGATGTTGGATGGTGAACCGGCCGACGTGGATGATTCGATCCAGGATGCGCCGGCCGTGTCGGATCAGGAGCCGACACGGACCGGATCGCCACGCAGCGCCGGCGCCCGTCGCCGATCGAATGATCTGAAACGGACGGCGGTGCCGATCCTGATCACGGTGGGGGTATTGCTTCTGATCCCTGGATTCTGGGCCTTGGCGGTGTTGGCAGGCTTGTCGGTCCCCTTGGCTGATCAGGGCGACGCCGACACGATGGCGTGGGTATTTCTGTGCTGCCTGCCGATCTCAGCGATCCTGCTGGTCGGCGCGGTTGTGTTCTATCAGCAGAACCGCAGCGACGGGTGAGGGGTAATCCTATTTGTGGCCGGGCGGACCGCCCTGGTCGACGTATTTCCTGTGGATCGCTTCGGTCAGGTCCACGTCATTGATATTGGCCAGCGTGCACAGCCATGCCAACACGTCGGCGAATTCTTCGCTCAGGTTCTCGCGATCGTCACCGTGCAATGCGGTGGCCAGTTCGCCGACCTCCTCGATAAACCACAAGAACGTCGCCGCCGTCCCGCGGGCCTGATCGGTCTGGTAGTAGCGGTCGTGAATGTGTTTCTGGACGTCGGCAATCGTGGCCAGGGGCTGGTTCATCGCAGGTCCGTTACCGGGACGGGGTGAGGTGTGATCCGGACGCCGCGCCCGATCACCGAACACGATTACGTTAACATAATCGCCGAGATGTCACCGACCGTTCGCATGTCCGACCTGGGGTTGCGCCGCTGGCGCTCGCAGTTTGTCCTGCTGGTCGTGTGGGGGGTGCTTTACGGCGTCGCGTATCCGCACATCAACTTCTGGCCCGCGGCTCACCTGGCACTTGTGCCTCTGACGATCCTGGCCCTGCGCGGCGTGCCGGTGGTGCGGCTCGTATGGCTCACCTGGCTGATCGGCTGTATCTGGTGGCTGGCGATGACGTGGTGGCTGTCGCACATCACGTTTCCCGGGTATGTGGCGATGGCGATCTATCTCGGGCTCTATCCGGCGGCGTACCTGTTGATCATTCGGGTGATCTTCCTGCGCACGCCCGTCCCCATGGTGCTGGGCGTGCCCGTGGTGTGGGTGGGGCTGGAGTACCTGAGGGGCTCGGTGCTGTTTAACGGCTTTCCGTGGTTCAGCCTCGGCCACAGTCACCCCACGTGGCTGATTCAGATCGCGGATCTGTTCGGGGCGTATGGCGTGTCGTTCCTCCCGGCGATGACGGCGGGATTGCTGTGCGATCTGCTCACGCGACCGATGTTTACGCCCCAAGCCGATCGCAAGCCGCGGCTGGCCCGGTCGCTACGGATCGGGCTTCTATGCTGGGCGGTCGTGCTTGGGTGTTCGGCTGCCTACGGTCTGTTCCGGCTGAGCCAAGAGGTGATCGGTCCCACGCTTCGCGTCGCGGTCGTGCAGACCAACATTCCGCAATCCAACAAAATGGCGATGGAAGTCGATCAGCAGCGTGCGATCGTCGACGATCTGGTCCGTCTGACCGATTCGGCCGTTGACGACCAGCCTGCACTGATCGTTTGGCCGGAGACGATGGTCCCGGGTTCGCTGAATCAAAAGGCACAGGATGCCGGCAATCAGGCTGCGGCATTGCTTGGGTCATCGATCGAGTGGTCTGAGCCGTGGCATCATGGCCTGTCTCTGCGTGTGGTGACCATGAACGCCATTACCCGCCTGCGCGAGGTCGCCCGTCAGGCGGGCGCCTACCTGATTGTTGGTGCTCACGCCCATGAGAAATGGCAGACCGAACGCATCAAGGGATGGCACCAAGCCATCTTCATCACCGCTGAGCACCGATACAACTCAGCCTACCTGGTCGACCGCGGCGGCGTGATCGTGGATCGGTACGACAAGATCCACCGCGTCCCGTTTGGCGAATACATCCCCGGCGGCCGCGGATCCGCGCTCAGCAACGTTATTTCGGTGTTCGTCCCGTCCGAGGCCCAGCCTGATTTGCGGGCTGGTTCCAGATATCAGGTGTTTGCGGTCGATGATCTGGATACGGCGTGGCGCGTCGCGGCGCCGATCTGCTTTGAGGACGTGGTCAGCCATGTATGCCGGAAAATGGCGTACCAGAATGGGAATAAGGCGGTCGATCTGCTGGTGAACCTGACCAACGAGGGGTGGTACCACGGGTCGGCTGAGGGCCCGCAGCACGAACAGATGGCCCGCTTCCGCTGCGTGGAGAATCGTGTGCCCATGGCCCGATCCGTCAACGCCGGTATCAGCGGATTCATCGATTCGGCCGGGCGAATCACAGAACGTGTGACGGTCAACGGGCGTACTCAACTGGTCGAGGGCGTGGCGACCGCGGATGTGCTTCGCGACCCGCGCAAAACACTGTTCGGCACGATCGGCGACGGTTTTGCCGCCGGCTGCGCATGGATTACGATGCTCGGCATCGTGTGGGCGGTCGGGCGATCAACTTTCAAACGGACCCAGAACTGATGCCATCCAGAACCCGCAACCTGTGCGTGATTGGCCTGCTGGCCATCGTGGTCTCGCTTCCCACATTCGGCGTCGCCGCGCCGCGATCGACTGACGCGACAGATGCCGCGTCCCCCGCCGCTGCCGTCGACGCGCTCGCACTGCGACGACGGGCGCTGTCGACGCTGATGACGGCGGCGAGTCATAAGAACCCCGAAATCCGGACGAACGCCGTCGAGGCACTTCAGTTCGTGCCCGGCCGTGCGCTGCCGGTGGTGCACCGCGCGTTGCGGGATCGCCATCCGGCCGTGCGCTATGCCGCTGCCGTCACCGCGGGTCAGTTGAAGTTCAAGTCACTTACCAGAGAGATCGAACTGCTCCTGCGCGACCCGGACCGATCGGTTCAGGCTGCGGCACGCTATGCGTTGCATGCGATTGGTGAGCCGGTTGATTTAACGCCGCTGGCCGATCTACTGATGCGGCCGGACCCGGTCCTGCGCGGCAACGTGGCCCACCTGCTGTCTCTGGTGGGTGACCAAAGTGCCGTTCGGATGCTCAAGCGCGCCTCGGCCAGTCCGCTGCGACGCGTGGAGGTCGAGAAGGAATCGGTCGTGCGTGTACAGATTGCCGAGGCGATCGCGGTACTCGGTGATGACGCGGCTTTCGACGCGTTGCGAGCGGGCGCGTATAGCCAGTTCGGCGAGGTGCGTGCTCTGTCGATCACCGCGATCGGCGCGGTCGAGGATCTGAGAATGATCAAGGCCCTGCAGCAGATGCTGCGGATCGACCCGCCGGAGTTCGCTGAATCAGCCGAAGTGCAACTGGCTGCGGCCGGAGCCCTGGCCCGGATGGGCAACACTCGGGGCACCGGGACGGTCATGCGTTGGATGCGAGACGCCAATGTCGCGGTTCGGGCCCAGGCGGCCTGGGTGTTGGGCTGGCATCGCGATCAGGGGACGCTGGCGTGGCTGGAGCGGCAATTGGCCGACAGTGAGCCAACCGTGCGCGTCCACGCGGCGGCGTCGGTGCTTCGGCGATCCGCCCCGCGCCCCAAGGATCGCCCCTCGCCATCGGACCGGATCGACCGCCGACGTGCCGGTTGACATGCCTCGGTTGCGGCGGTAGATACATCGGTTACGATATGTGCCGGTGACGGGCCTCATGGCGGCCCGCACCCCCACACCCAGCGGGGCCGAGCCCGGTCCCGCCAACCCCTACCCCTTCGGGGATCGGGAGGCGACTGTGAGCATTCTCACCAAGGTATTCGTGGTGCTGGTGACGGTGTTGTCCGTGGCGATGGTCGCGATGGTCGTGCCGCTCACGATGAACCCCCAGACCTACAAGCAGCACCTCATCGACGCCCGAGCGCGGATTCATCTGGCCGAGACCAAGGCCCAGGAGGCCGAGGCGCGGTACGCCCGCATACTGCGCGATCTGGAGCAACTGCGGCGCACTCTGGCCGAGACCAAGGCTGACCTAACCAATCAGATCGGCGATCTGCAAACGGATCTGATCGAAGCTGACATCCTGCGCGTGGCCGCACTGAACCAGGCCGCGGCCATCAGGGCGGAATTCGTCGGACTGAGTTCATCGTTGAGTCAGTCCACGGAGATCACAGCGCTGCAACAAGCTGAGATTGTGCGGCGGCGTGATGAAACGTTGCGTCTCCAGAAAGAGAATATCGGCCTGAACAATACGCTCCGCGACATGAGCACGATGCTCGCATCGCTTGAAGATCTCACGCGCATGCACAAGGAAGAGATTCGGTCGCTCGAAGACCAGAACCGAACCTTGCGTGATCGATTCGCGGCCCTTGCGGTGGATACCGATGAGAGCCTGGCCCAGCCGGACATCGAATTCGTCGGCCCGAACTTGCGCGGCACGGTGAAGCAGGTGAAGCATGTGGGCGATCACACGTTTGTCGTGATCAACCTGGGCAGCAACGACGATGTGCGCGAGGGCATGAAGTTCCTGATCCACGACGATAGTCTGAACTTCATCGCCAATGCGGTGGTCAAGGAAGTGGATTTGAACGAATCGGCCGCGATGGTAACGCTGATGCCCGAAGGTCGCATGATCACCGTAAATCAGGAGGCCTGGTCCGGCGGCCGCTGATGCCGGTGCCCCGCAATCGCGGCCGGCGCGTTCTTCGCCGACAGATAGAGGTCTGACATGACGCAGTTCGATGGCAATCTCACCGATGTCCCGGCCACAGGCAGCCCGCCCAGCAACGTGTATACGGTGCTCGCGCTGATCGCGACCATTCTGCTGGCGGTCGGTGTGGCGTTTGTGGCGATGAAGAACATTGAGTTGACGGGTGAAGGGATTCCGCAAACGGAGTCGTCGCCGGCGATCGAGGGCGGCGGCAACAATCCGTTTTTTATTTTGGAACGACCCGATTCGGCAAACTAATTTCCCGCGACCGGCCCGGCGGGATCAGGGCCCGCCGGGCACACGACGCATCTCGACGCAGCAGACCCGACGGCGATCCTGACCGTCACGACGCGACGATTCAGAAAGGGCGGCCTTGCTGTTTGACAATCTTCTAGGTTGGTTCAGCGTGGACATGGGTATCGACCTGGGCACGTGCAATACGCTTGTCTGCGTGCGCGGTGAGGGCATCGTGCTCAATGAGCCATCCGTGGTGGCCGTGACCAAAGGCACCAACAAAGTCTTACAGAAGGGCAATGCTGTCGGGTGGGTCGCCAAAGAGATGCTCGGCAAGACGCCCGGATCGATCACGGCCATCCGTCCGCTCAAGGACGGGGTGATCAGCGACTTTGAAATCACCGAAGCGATGCTCGCCTACTTCATCCGCAAGGTGCAGGGCCGCTATCACTTTGTCGGACCGCGCGTTGTTGTCGCCGTACCGAGCGGTATCACCGCGGTCGAAAAGCGCGCGGTACTCGATTCAGCTCAGCGGGCCGGCGCTCGGCGCGTCTACCTGGTCGAAGAGCCCATGGCCGCGGGTATTGGCGCGAATCTGCCCATCGTCGAGCCGACCGCCTCGATGATCGTCGACATCGGCGGCGGCACGACCGAGGTCGCCATCATGTCCCTGGCCGACATTGCCGAGTGCACGTCGGTGCGTGTCGCCGGTGATGACATGGACGAGGCGATCATCAACCACATGAAGAAGACTTACAACCTGATGGCCGGCGAGCAGACCGCCGAGCGCATCAAGATCGAGATTGGATCGGCGGCGCAGATCGGCGAGGAAACCACCATCGAAGTGCGCGGCCGCGACATGATCTCCGGCCTGCCGCGCAAACTCGTGGTCACCTCCGAGGAGATCCGAGACTGTCTTCAGGAGCCGGTCAGCGCTATCGTCAATACCGTCACCCGCACGCTGGAACGGGCTGAGCCGGAGCTGGCCGCCGACCTGGTCGACAACGGAGTGATGATCGCCGGCGGCGGGTCGCTGTTGCGGGGGATCGACAAGGTCATCGCGGGCGCCACCGGTCTGGATGTCCGTGTCGCCGACGATCCGATGACCTGCGTGGCCCGGGGCACGTCGATCTACCTGGAGAACATCGAGGAATGGCGGATGAGCATGGAGAACGATCTTGACGAGCTGTAGCACACCGCTCGTCCAAGCGACAATGCCCAGGACCGCTGTTTAAGCTGCATCTCCCGCGATGGCCCTTGCCCCACTGACATTCCGACGAGCGACGGCCATCGCGGTTGTCGTGTTGCTGGTGCTTGCGTTGTTGCCGGCCGGATGGTGCGTCTACGCGCGACCGGTTGGCGCGATTCTGGACGATGCGGTGAGCCCCGTCGTCTATCCATTGCGGGTCATGGGCTTGCATCTTCGGCAAACAGTTTCGTCGCCCGAGTCGTCCGAGGCAGACATGGCGCTGATCGATGCCCGCCTGCGCGAGCAGGACAACATCATCGCCAATCAGATCGGACGTATCCAGGAACTGGAAGACGAGTTGCATGAGCTTCGAGGCCAGAAGCAACGGCTCGGCGGCGACAGTTACAATCTGGCCCGCGCCAACGTGATCGGACAGTCGACGGATCCGGTTTCCACCACATTGAAGTTAGACAAGGGCTCGCGCGACGGCCTGGCCGTGGGGCAGCCGGTGCTCTATCGGGCGTCGGTCGTCGGCCGCATCATCGATGTTCAAAGTCGCGTGAGCACATTTGAGCTGATCACGCGTCCGGGGCGTGTCATTTCCGCGGTGATCACGCCACGCGACGTGAAGGGGGATTGGTCCGCACTCGATCGTGCGCCGTGTCAATTCAGGGCCACACGCCGAGAGCGCCTTGTCTATGACGAGGCGGATGGGTCGTTGCCGATCCATGTCAAAGACTTTGCCCGACTGCAGGATAAGGATTGGCCGGCATCCGTGCAGCACTGGATCATCGGCGAGGTGATCGACGTGAAGACGTCGGTGGATGCGCCGCTGCGCCAGCGTGTCGTGATCGAGCCGCTGGTCCGATTGCGGCATCTCAGTGCCGTCAGCATCGTCATGCCCAAGCAAGAAGCCGACGAGCCGCACGCGGGAGGAACGCCATGAATTGGTGGGTTTTCGGCGTTTTCTCGTATCTATTCCTGGCGTTTCAGTCGTCATTGGGCACTGTGCTGGCCCTGCCGACGAACTTCGGCAATGTCGAACCACGTTTCTTGCTGATCCTGGCCGTGCTGGTGGCGCTGCACGCACCGGCGCGGACGACGACGATCGCCTGGTTCATCCTGGGCCTGCTACTTGATCTGACCACCGTTCATGACGAGCTGTCCCTCGTCGGTCCCTACACATTGGGCTACCTGGGCGCGGCGTACGTGGCGCTTCAATTGCGTGGCTCGGTCCTGCGGCGTCACCCGCTGACTTACGTCTTTCTCATTCTGATCTGTGGCGGCGCGGCCCATCTGATCATCACCGGGGTGTTGACAGCTCGCGTCGTTGTTTATGCACCACCGGACGGCTGGTCCGCCGTCAACCAATTGGTCATTCGAGCGCTGAGTCTGGTGTACACCGCGGTGATCGGGTTCATCATGGCCGTGCCGATGCTGAAGATCAGCCCGTTGTTGGGATTCCAGCCGGCCAAGGTGCGTGGACCTCGGGTCGGCGTCTCCTCGCCCAGGCGATGATCGCCTGCGAAGGCCTGTTCTTGTGCGGCCTGACCGTTGGCTCGGCAATCTTCGTTGGGTTCACCTAACCTACATCACCATGGCCGAGCCGAATCGGGAACCCACGGACGACGCGACCGATGCCGGGCATCTGCCCGTGCTGGTCGAACAGGTGTTGGCGCTGCTCGACCCCCAGCCGGGCCAGGTTGTGCTGGATTGCACAGTCGGACGCGGCGGTCACGCTCAGCAGATTCTGCCGCGGATCGGACCGGAAGGGCGGTACATCGGTCTCGATCTCGATGCGGGTAATCTTGATTTCTGTCGCCCCCTTCTGGATGTCTTGCCGGGCCAGATTGACCTGGTCTGCCGCGATTTCGCTGAGGCCCCAGGCGTGTTGGCCGGACTTGGCGTGGACGCCGTGGACCTGCTGCTGGCGGATTTGGGCTGTTCGTCCAACCAGATTGATGACCCGATGCGCGGTTTCAGCTTCACCCATGAGGGCCCGCTGGACATGCGGTTGGACCCGGGCCAATCCGAAGCCGCGGCCGACCTGGTGAACCGCATGGACGAGCGCGACCTGGCCGATCTGATCTTTCGCTACGGGCAGGAGCGCTACAGTCGAAAGATCGCCCGAAAAATTGTCGAACAGAGGCGGCAGTCGCCGATCCAAAATACAGCACAACTCGCGGCGATTTGTGCGCGGTCTTATGGCGTGGCTGGGAAGCGCCAGCGGATTCACCCGGCGACCCGCACGTTCATGGCGCTCCGGATTGCTGTGAACGACGAGATCGGACGGCTGGAGCGTTTGCTGGCATCGTTGCCGCGACTGGTGCGACCGAACGGACGAGCGGCGATCATCAGCTTCCACTCGCTTGAGGATCGGCCGGTCAAACATACGTTTCGCGATTGGGCCAAACAGGGAATGGTCGAACTGCTCACTACCAAACCCGTGATCGCATCACGAGCGCAGCGCGCGGCGAACCCGCGCAGCCGATCTGCAAAATTAAGGGCGATTCGCCGGCTGGCAACGCCCACGAGTGATTCGGTGCCGTTATAATCCCCATGCCGCCAAGGACGGCGGCGTAAGTGTCACGGACGCGCACGACATGACCAAACAGACCAAGATCGGCCTCTTTGTGGGGATGGCTTGTGTGTTGTTGATCGCCATTCTCGTCAGTGACTACCTGTCCCGAGCCGGTCAGCAAACCGGGCCCGGTCTGACCGATCTGGCCGGCGGCAGCGCCAATCCACTCGATAGTCGAATCGCCGACGGCAACCATGACCTGATGGCCGTGTCCCCGCGCACCAATCGGCCCGTCCCTCAACCTGGCGAAATCCCCCCGGGTTCCAACCCTCATCTGAATTGGACCGATCCGAGTGGACGTTCGCCTGGCGTCTCCGATGACTCTCGAGA
This sequence comes from Planctomycetaceae bacterium, assembly GCA_002685935.1. Classification (GTDB taxonomy): domain Bacteria; phylum Planctomycetota; class Phycisphaerae; order Phycisphaerales; family Zrk34. The sequence continues at coordinate 13,654 of NYZD01000162.1, forward strand.
TCCCGTCGGGCCGCTTCTGGGAACACGGCACCGGCAAGGCGTCTATCCGATGCCGTCGCAACCCCCAAACCCGGTCGCGGCGGTCTCGCCCAGGCCCAGGTTCTCAGATCGTTCCGATGAGGACCGTACCGACGTTCCGCGCGTGACGGCCAATCGCAGCGAAAACCCCACTCGGTCGGCCGCTCAGATCCATCATGTTGGCGAGAATGAGAATCTATCGACCATTGCTCGGCATTACTACGGCAAAGCGTCGCTGTGGCGGAAGGTATATCAGGCCAATCGAAATGTGATTCGCGATCCCAACTTTGTGCGCACCGGTGTGCGGCTCGTGATTCCATTGCCGGATTCTGAGCCGTCGGCAACAGCCGGGCGTGTATCGGCGGATCGGACGCGGACCGCTACGAGCGGTGGGACGCGCGCTCGGCGCATTGCTGAGTCATCACGCCTCGACAGCTACACGATTCGATCCGGTGACACGCTCTCGCATCTGGCGCAACGCTTCTACGGCACGCAGCGCGCCATGACGAAGCTGCACGAACTGAACAAGGATCGGATCAGTGATCCCAACGTGTTGCAGATCGGGATGACAATTCGAGTACCCAAACGCTGATCCACCCCCGGCGACACCAGCCGCGTCGCCCGGCATGATTCGTACCCGCACGTCCTATTGATGTTCAGCAAACTCATCACCATGACCATCGTCCTCGCCGGCCTCTTCGGTGGTTTGCTGATCATGCGATCGCAGCGTTTGCATGAAGCGCATCGCAATGCTGAGTTCCATCAGCAGGTCAGCGCGTTGCGCCAGGAGCTTTGGCGGGCCGAGGTCGAGGCTTCCCAGGCGGTTCGGCTTCCGCATCTGCGGCGGCAGATTCGATCCGCGTCGATCGCGCTTCAGCCGGTAGGTACAGCCGAACGCGAGTCTGATCGTCAACTCGCCTACGCCGGCGCAACGGACCGCACCGCGCCATGATCGCTGAAGATCGCTCCATCCTGAAGGCGGCGCCGCGTGCTGCGCCAACCGAATCGGTCATGCGCCGGTCCAATGTCTTGGCAGGCGTGCTTGCCTGGTCGTTCACGGTCGCATTGCTCGTCATTCTCGGGCGTGTGGGGCAGTTGCAGCATCGACCGACGGAACGTGTTGTCGGGCGCGCCGAAGCCAGGGACCGGTTGGCGGCGATTCCTGCCCGGCGCGGGTCACTGCTCGATCGGCGGGGCCGCGTGATCGCTGCTTCGCGTGTGGGTCATCGGCTGTTCGCCGATCCCATGTTGATTGAGAACGTTGGCGAGTTCCCTATTCACGTTGCCCATGCCGCGGAACTGGATACCGCGGCGATCAGTCGGGCGCTGGATAGGCGATGGCGGACGCGCTACGTGCCGCTGGCCCCGCTGCTCAGCGACGAACAATTGGCGAAGGTGCGTGATCTGAATCTGCCCGGAATCGCCTGGCAGCCGCGCGCGGTGCGCCATTACCCGCACGGTCCGTTGGCCGGCCAGCTCATCGGCGCCGTGGGCGATGAACAGATCGGCCTCGACGGCCTGGAATACCAGTTCAACACGCGACTGACCGGCCAAAGCGGGTCGATGCGCGTGTTGCGCGATGCCTCTCGCCGCGCCGTCTGGATTGACGGCGGGACCTATCAACCACCGACCGATGGCGACGCCGTGCGACTCAGCATTGACATGGTGATCCAGGCCGCCGTGGAATCGGAACTTGCCGCCGCGTGCGAGAAGTTCAAGGCCCAGCGGGCGCAGTGCATCGTCATGAGCGCGACCGATGGGCAAATCCTCGCGATGGCCAACTGGCCATCTTTCGATCCGTCCAACCTGCGCGTCACCCCTGCGGATCGGCGACGTAACCAATGTGTGACCGATCCCTATGAACCGGGGTCTGTGTTCAAGCCGTTCGTTTTCGCCGCGGCGCTGGCCCACGGCGTGGTGCGTACCGAGGATCAGATTGACTGCACGGATACGGGCGTGTATGTGTCGGCGTATGGGCGCCGACTTCACGACGCGCGGCCGCACGGCCAAGTCAGTTCCGACGATGTCGTCGTCGTAAGCTCGAATATCGGCATGGCGATCATCGGGCAGCGTCTGGGCGCTCTGCGCATGTACGAGGCGGTCCGCGCATTCGGGTTTGGTCGGCCCACCGGCGCGAAGCTGCCCGGCGCGTCCGTGGGGATCGTCAATCCGCTGGCAGAATGGAATCACTACTCCGAAACCAGCGTGCCGATGGGCCAGGAGATCGCGGTCACGCCTCTCCAGCTTGCCCGCGGTCTAAGCGCCTTTGCCAACGACGGACACATCGTGACGCCCAGTGTTTTTGCGAACGATGCGGCCGATCCGATTCTCACCCGGGCTGTCGATTCAGCCACCGCCGACCACCTGCGCGACGTGATGCGCCGTGTAGTCACAGAGGGTACCGGTCGCCGGGGCCGAAGTTCGATGTATTCGATCTGGGGCAAGACGGGTACGGCGCAGATCCCCGATCGCATCAAAGGTGGTTACCAGAGCGATCAGTACGTGGCCAGCTTTATCTGCGGCGCGCCGTTTGACGATCCGCGCATTGTCGTTGTGGTCGCGGTACATCAGCCCGATCCTGAGATCGGTTACTACGGCGGAACCGTGGCGGCACCCGTAGCGCGAGCCGTCGTCGATCAGACGCTCAGCTATCTGGGTGTGCCGTCCAGTGATTCTGATAGTTCCGCGCGGTCGGTCGCGACGGCGGATTAGCAGTGAAGGGTCGGTCGTGTCTATCCGGTGGATTCACCGTCATCGTGTTGCGTGCGGATGCGTTCAACGATGTTCGTCGTTGACACGCCCGGCACCGGCGGGATCGTTGCCACACGCCCGCCATAGGCTTCAACGATCTCCCAACCCACCACCTCATCGTGCTGGTAATCGCCGCCCTTGACCAGCACATCGGGCTGCAGCGCATCAAGCAGTGGGCGCGGCGTGTCCTGCTCGCCGCCGGAACCATCGCCGAACAAGATGATGTAGTCGACGCATTCCAATTCGCTGAGCACCTTCACGCGTTCGATTTCGGTGACAATGGGGCGGTTCGCGCCCTTGATCGCCCGGATCGATTGGTCGCTGTTCACTGCGAGCACCAGCAGGTCCGCCGTGGCCCGCGCGCCGCGCAGCATATCGATGTGACCGGCGTGCAGGATATCGAAACACCCGTTCGTCAACGCGATCTTGCGGCCCTGCTTGCGATAGGCGTTCAATTCGCTGTGAAGTTGGTCAAGCGTGCGCAGCTTGCCCATCGTGTCTCCGTTGAGCTGGAGTAGGGAGACGTGGATGTCTTCCAGGGCGATCGGCACTACGCCGAACCGTTCGACCTCCAGGCCCGCCGCGACGTTCGCCAATTGCGCGGCCGTGGTCCAGTCAGCGCCGTTGGCGCGGGCGGCGGCCAGCACCGCCAGCACCATGTCACCGGCCCCGCTGACGTCGTACACCGTTCGTGCGGTCGTCGGCACGGCCTGCGGTGCGCCGTCGGCTTCCAGCAGCACCGCCCCGTGCTGATCCAGCGTGATCAATACGGTTTGGAGACCAAGCGTGTCTCGCAGATGGGTCGCCACCGCGTGGACCTCCGCGTCATTCTGCACGGACAGCCCGGTCGCTAGCGCGGCTTCGGTGCGGTTCGGCGTGATGGCCGTTGCCCCCGTGTATTTCGAGTAATCTTCAATCGCCGCTGGGTCCACGAGCACCGGTACGCCGCGCTCCTGTGCCAGATCGATCAGCGCCCGGCACAGCGGTTGGCTCAGCACGCCCTTGTCGTAGTCCTCCAAACACAGCACGTCGACCTGATTCAGCCGGCCGGCCACGAAGTCCAGCAACTTTCCGGACATCGATGCACTGATTGGCTCGGATCGCTCAAAGTCGGCCCGAAACATCTTTTGCGGATGCCGGTGCTGCGCCAGGCCGACGAACGACTGTTTGACGGAAGTGGGGCGACCGTCCACCGCCGCCAATCCCTGCGTGCTGCAACCTTCATGCTCAAGTTGCGATTGCAGTTCTTGTGCCGCGGCATCCTTGCCCGTCACGCCCACGCACCACACGTCGCAGTGCAAGGCCTTGAGGTAGATCGAGACATTCGACGCGCCGCCGGGGCGATATTCTTCGCGCTCGACACTCAGCACCGGCACCGGTGCATCGGGACTGAGCCGCTCGGCATTCCCGTAGACGTAGTGGTCGAGCATGAAGTCGCCGACGACCATCACGCGCCGCGATTGCCATCCGTCGATGAAATCAACGAGCTGTCGCTTCATCTAATTGCACTCTCGCCCATCGTGATCAATCTGAATCACGTTCGCCGAAAACCGCATTCAACACAAGTTGATCGATGGCCTCTTTCCCGTCTAGAAACCGTAGCGTCACACGCGGCATCCAGATCGGGGGCGGATTTTCGGCGACCGCCTCGATCATGTTCTGCAGCCGCATCCAGTCCTTTTCGGTCGTGAGAATCGCCCGAGCGCCGTACTGTTCCGCCGCGTCGATCGCGCCGCGCACATCATCCGGTCCGAACGCGTGATGATCCGGATAGGACATCTTCGCAGCGATCTCGAAGCGCGCAGCCGCATCGCGCAGGAAGGCATCGGGATTACCGATACCGCACAGCACCACCACGCATGCGCCATCCTCCTTCACCATGTCGTTGTAATCGTCCACGATCTCCGTCCAGTCGTGCACGGTATGCGCCGCTGGCGGCGCGCGATGGCGCCGGCGGATGCGCACGTCCAGTTTCTGCATCTCGTCGTGATCCAAATGGTCCGCACGCGTCACAATCACTGCCGTCGCGCGACCCAGTGCCTTGGGCGATTCGCGCAACATGCCGCGCGGCAATTGCCGGCCGTAACCCAGTGGATTCGTTGCATCAATGAGCACCAGATCCACATCGCGCGCAATGGCGCGATGCTGAAACGCATCGTCGAGCACGACGCAATTGACCTCGGGATGACTGGACTGAATGTGTGCCGCCGCCGCGACGCGATTCGCGTTGACGATCACCGGTACATCAAGCCGCTGACGCAACAGCGCCGCCTCATCACCTTCCGAGTGATCCGCCGCCTTATACCCGCGCAGGATCACCGCCGGATACAGACCATGCGCTTGCAGCAACGACACGATGTACATCACCGCGGGCGTCTTGCCCGTACCCCCGGTCGTCAGATTGCCCACGCTGATCACCGGGCAATGGGCCGATTGGGTCTTGCGCCATCCACGATCGAACGCCAGATTTCTCAGCCGCACGGAAGCGGCGTAAAACGGTTCGGCCAGGTCGCCGGCGAAGCGCAGCATGCGCGCCTTGAATGATCGATCACGCCCGGACATGACCTGATGGACCCTCGCGGAAGCGGATCGTTGCGGTGCTTCAGTCGTCGGTCTGCATTTCTTGGTCATGAGATGTCCGTCCCACGGGTCATCTGATCGAGCGCTTCGGACAGCCTCTGCATGGGCAGGCCGATCACCGTTGTCGGATCACCCACCACGTTGATCGACCAGCGGTCCTGCAACTCAGCCAGATTGTAACCGCCGGCCTTGCCTTGCCACTGCCCGCTGCTGAGGTATTGATCCAATTCGGTCGGTGGCGGGGCGCTGATCGTCACCATCGCCTCATCGCAAAAGATAAGTTGTCTACCTGAATCGGCATCGATAATGGCCACGCCGGTGACGACCTGATGAGGTCGACCGATCAACAGTTCAAGCATCCGCCTTGCATCGGGCGCGTCCGTGGGTTTACCCATACCGGCGCCGTCATCGACCACCATCGTGTCGCAGCCGATGACAATGCCCTGATCCAGTTGCTCAGCCACACTTGCCGCCTTCATGCTTGCCAGCGTCTTGACTGCTTCAATGATGGGCAGACCATCCAGCGCCACCACCCCTTCATCCACGTGCGCGATCATCTGCTCGAAGCGGTATCCCGCGTCGGTCAGCAGCGTCGCGCGGCGTGGCGACGCGCTGGCCAGAATCAGCCGATGCGGCGACGGTGGCGCCATGGTCACGCCGCTCCCTGGTGCTCATCCGGCTGATCCTGCGCCGGCGTATGATCGTGATCCGCGACATCACCCTCGCACGCGATCTGGCGCGTGCTGTGCAGGTCGGGTTTCGGATGCGCGCTAATGCCCTTCACATCAATCCCCGCACGACGCAGCCGTCGCTGTGTCACCGCCATGCGAACCACGAAATACGTCAATAACCCCCAGATGGTCGCGGATGCCAGCGAACCGACGCACAGCGGAATCGCGATCTCTTCAATCGATGTCCAGGTCGCCTGGATCGTCTGCCACGGGGAAGTGATCATCTGCCAGAAGCCCGGGCTCTCCTTCCCCGGATACGAGATCAGTCGCAGCTGAAACCCCTCGCCCATCAGGAAAGCGCCCAAGATATACTGAAGCGTATAGATCGGCGCGATCGTCACGGCGTTGGTCACCCACACCATCGCAAAGCCAGCCACTTTGTTGACCCGAAGAATCCACGTGAGCGCCAGCACCAGGAAAATCTGTACGCCGAACGTTGGCGTCAGAGCGACAAACATACCGACGGCCGCGCCCCACGCGATGCGGTTGGGCGTGTCGTTCACGTGCAAAATATTCAGCAGCACGAATCGCCGCAGTCGAGCCCGGATGTATCGTGCACGTCGTTTCATGTCGCCGGCCTCTTCCCCTGAGGCGCTTGATCATGGACCAATGCCGGCCCCGGTGCGTTCATCACCTGCTGCATCCTACACCAGACCGCATCCACACAGACGGTCGAAATGATCGCCTGATCCAGTCGCTTGAAATTGTAGTTCGCCGACACCGTCGACGGGGGGCCCACCCATCCCCGCTCATACCGGTAAGGCCCGACCAATGACGGATCGGTCGGCCCGTAAACCGCCACCGCCCGCTTCCCCAGACCCACCGCGATGTGCAGCGCCGCGCTGTCATTACAGAGCACCACCGCCGATCGCTCGATCAACGCCATCAACTGACCCACGCTCGTGCGACCGACCAGATCGGCCACGCGGAGTCGACCGGCACCCCGCAGCGCCAGCAGTCCGGCGGCCTGGGCCTCCTCCCCGGGGGAGCCGACCACCACCGCTGCCTCAATCCCCAGTTCCGGCAGCCGGTCTGATACCTCAGTGAACCGCTCAATCGGCCAGCGCTTCGATTCCCACCGGGACGTCGGGGCCACCACCGCGAACTGACGGTCTTGAATGTCGTGTTCGCGCAACATCCGGTCAGCCCATCGCTGGTCGGCCGTCGGCACGTAGAGCCGCATGTTCCGAACCATCTCGACGCCGTCAGCCTCGATCAGTCCAAGCATTCGATCCACCGTGTGATGCGACGGATCGATTCGGTACCGATAGTTGTAGAACATCGCCGCCCCTTCACGCGCGTTGGCAAATCCCACGCGCCGAGTCGCACCGGTCCGATGTGACAATGCGCCACTGCGAAAAAGGCCCTGTAGATCGTACACCGTGTCGTACCCGCGGCGGGCCAGTTCACGCAAATATCTCATGAGCTTCACCGCCGTCGCCGGCGAACGCCACCACCGCCGCAGTTGCTTCCGCGGGAACTCGATGATGTGATCCACGGCTGGGTGGGCGCGCACCACGTCGGCGAAATCATCTCGGACGAGCCAATCGATTTGAGCATCTGGATAGGCGTGTCGCAAGCTCGCGGCGACCGGGACGGAGCGGGCCACATCCCCCAAAGCACTGGGACGGATGATCAGGATGGCCTGGGGCTGCGATTCCGTCGCCGGCATCCGGTTTAGCATAATCGCTGGTCCATGTCGCTCCAACCGGGCTTTCGCCGCCGTCGCGACCGCCCTAGCATGCCGTCATGCCTGTTGAACTGACCCGCACCGTGCGATTTGCCATTGGCGCCGACGGATCGGTCGCCGATGACGCGCCGGTCAACAACTCGTTCGCCGCCTGGCCGCCCATGCGCGGGCTGGGACGGTACTACGAAATCCACGTGACCTGCACCGGCGAACCAGACCCGAGAACCGGTTATCTGCTCAATATCAAGGCCATCGACCAGGCCGTGCGACAGCGGGCATTGGGAGTCATCGCCGAGGCAACGACGGATCCGGCCACGGCACTTGGGTCGCTGATGCAGCAATTGCTGCGCAGTCTCGCGGATCATCTCGATCCGAGCATCATCAACGTCACACTGCAACTCACGCCGACGTATGCTCTACAGATGGAGGCCGGTCAAATGGACCACGTGCTGGTCAGCCAACAGTATGAGTTTTCTGCCGCCCATCGTCTGCACGTGCCGTCCCTGAGTGACGAGCAGAACCGCCAGACCTTCGGCAAGTGCAACAACCCCTCCGGGCACGGGCACAATTATCGACTCGAAGTTACCGTCCGCAGTCCGCTCGATACGTCCGGCCGCATCGCCAGCGTCGAGCAGATCGATGAACTGGTCGACCGCGTGATTACCGAACGATTCGACCACAAGCACCTGAACCGGGACACCGAAGAGTTTGCCGACATCAATCCGTCCGTCGAGCACATCGCCAAGGTGATCTACGACCTGTTGATTGAGCCCGTCGCCGCGATTGGCTTATCGATGGCGTGTGTCAGGGTGTGGGAGACGGGTAAGACTGTCTGCACCTACCGAGGCTGAGTGGCAGTACCCCGACCGCGCTGATGCCATATTGCCGAGGCGGTCGCTGTTGCCACGATGACGAGCGCGGCGCCGATGATGTAGGGTCGGTAAGACACTCGGTCATCCCATGCGGCCAAGCCGAACACGAGCGGGCCGACCATGCATCCGACCACCAGGATGGCCTCATTGACAGACACACTGCGGGTGGTGTTCTGCTCGTCGGCATTGGCGTAGTAGATCGACTGAAAGTACACCATCGACGCCGATGCCCCGATCACGCACAGGGGAATCAGTTGCAGAGGCCAGCGATCGCCGGGGATCGCCCTCACGGCGATCAACGCGGCCGCTTGAACGGGAAGCGTCGCAATCATCAGACCCGGTCGGGTGACCTTCATGCGGAAATGTGCCCAAACGGGAGTAAGAATCGGAATCGGCGCCAACATCAAGAATGACCCCAATGCGATCTGATAGGCGTCGAGGCCGATCGCCTCCCCGTAGTGCAGCCACAGGACGCTGGTCGTGCCGACGACGACGAAGGACGTGACGAAGCCGCACACCCATGCCGCCCGCCGATGGCTTGGCGTGGAGTCGATCTGGTGGACGATCTGATGGTCGTCGTCGTGGCGCACGCCGGCGGAGCGCGCGGCCAGAATGATCACGAGGTGAAGCGCATTGATGGCCAGAATGTAGGCGATCGTCACGTTTCTGTTCCACGTGACGGCCCAGATCCCCAGGAACGATCCAATGGAAAAGCCTGACCCCCAAGCTATGTTGTAGAACGCCACGGACCAGGCGACGAACCGGAACGGCCGCACGTGGCCCAACGCGAACTGAAATCCGAGGAAATATTGCGATGCCATCAGACCGATGGCCACGGACATCACGATGAAGAACCACAACTCCTGATAATACAGTGGGGCGATCCCCAGTCCCGCCGCGACCGGCAGGATTAACGTCATGTTCCGAAGGGCCGTGCGGGGCGTATGCAGTCGATCGGCGAGTATCGCGCCCACGCAGAAAGACGCCGGTCCGAGTGTCCCGATCCACATCTGCGTGCGCGGGGCGATGTCCTGATGGACCGTTGAGATGTTCATCCACGCGCCGACCACGACGTTGGACAGATCCATCAGCAGTGGACCGGCGATCATGAACAGCAGCGTTCTGAGTGAATAACCGCGCCACATGGGGATCAGGCCGGCAGTAGTGGGGAGTAAGAAAAACACCGCCCGATGATTCATGGACGGCGCAACTGATGAAATCCTAAATGGGCGTGGTATTCAGGCCTTGATCGCGGTGATCTTCACGCTCAGGTACTTCTGGCGATGGCCGACCCTCCGGTGATAATCCTTGCGGCGGCGGTGTTTGATGATCATGAGCTTCTCGCCCGCTTTCTCACCCAGCACATCCGCCGTGACGCTCGCGCCGTCCAAAGTCGGGGCGCCGACCTTCACGTCGTCACCGTCGCCGACCAACAGCACGCGGTCAAACGCGATGGTCGCTGAATCTTCAGGCAGTTCCCGCCGGTCGATGTCGATCACATCGCCTTCGCTGACCTTGAACTGACTGCCGCTGTCCTCAATGATCGCATACATGCTTATTCTCTCACGGTGAGTCGAGCCCCCGATTTTAACGCTGTACCGCTCACCGGGCAACACCCATCGCCGATCACTGGCTCGGAACCGGCAGTCCCAGCCGCTCCATCACCGCTTGCAGGTCCGACCACACCTTCCGCCGATTGTCCTGCGTGTACTGCCGCAACAGATACGCCGGGTGGAACGTCGGCATCAGGTCAATGCCGCGGTAGGTCCGCCACTGCCCCCGGACCCGGGTAATCGCCAGTTTCATGTCATTGAGCAGGTATTTCGCCGCCGTGGCACCCAGACAGACGATGACCTTCGGTGCGATGATCTGGATCTGCTGATCCAGATACCCGCGGCAATGATCCGCCTCGTCCGGTGTGGGCACGCGATTGCCCGGCGGCCTGCACTTGACGGTATTGGCAATGTAGACTTGCTCCCGCGTCAGGCCCATGGCGGCGATCTGCTTATCCAGCAGTTGCCCCGCCCGTCCCACGAACGGCCGACCCTTGGCATCCTCATCCACGCCCGGCCCCTCTCCGACGAACATCAGATCCGCGTTATCGGCCCCCTCGCCAAACACCGTGTTCGTGCGGCTTTCATGTAAGTGACAGTGTGTGCAGATCTTAACATGTTCTGTGTCAAGCTGATTCAACGCGATGCCCTGCTGTTCGGGTGTCATCTGGTGAGCTGGAACGCTCACTTCGGGCGTCTGAGCATCGGGAATCTCGGGCTCAATCGACGCCACTGGCGACGCCGCCATCGGTGGGGCGGCGGGGGCCTCGATCGCGTTCACAGGTACCATATCCGCGCCGAAAGCGCGGTCGATCCCCAGAATCTGCCGAATCACGCGTGTGTTGGACACCGC
>NYZD01000163.1 GCA_002685935.1 Planctomycetaceae bacterium
CGGCAACAACCGTCTCCACGCAGACGGCAGCGTCACGTGGTTCCAGATGTCCGACAAGCTCAAGATGAAGGGCAACCATCCTTTGCTGCCGAAGGACAAAAGGGCTCGCATGAAGGACTTCTACGCCTGGTATTGGTGACCCCCGTCAGCAGACCCGTCCCAGCCTTGCTGGCTCGGCACTCGGGCCAAGGCAATCTGCCAGGTCAGGCTTCCCGCGGCCGCCTGACGCCGCGCGGGAAGCCGGGCCCCGTGAACCGGTATTCAGAGGCTGCCACGCCGATTCACGTCCCATAATCTCGCCCATCGTGTTGACCGCTACACAACTCGCCGATAACATATAGAGAAGTTAGCCGCCACGCACGCACGTGTGTCGGCACCCAACTCACGCACCATGGAGGATCAATCCATGTTTACAACTTCGGCTAAAACCAGATCACGCCGCGGATTCACCCTCGTCGAATTGCTTGTCGTGATCGCCATCATGGCGATCCTCATGGCGCTGCTCCTGCCCGTGCTTAAGAATGCGGTCGAATCCGCGCGGGTCGCCGTATGCGCCTCGAACCTCAATACTCAGCACAGCTCAATCCACATGATCGCCCTCGATCGCCCAAGCGGCATCCTGCCCAGTGGCGATGCCGACCACATGCCCATGGGCATCCTCCCCGGCACCGGCGGCTATCGAGGCGACCAGTACGGTGTCTTTAACGACGATCTCAACGACTACGGCTATACCCTCGAGGCCGGCCAATGCCCCAGCATGACACCCGATACCGGCTACAAAATCGTAAAGACTCACTGGTATCACTTCGGCACCTCTGGTTTGAATGGCAACAACTACAAATACACCGGGGGCACCGGCAACGGCAGGGTGGATCAGAAGCCCACCTACGGGTACCGATGGCCCAACAACTTCGGCCTGTTCGTCTCGCTTGACGTCATCGTCGCCTGGGGTCAGCATCAGGGCACTAAGATCAAGAACCCGGAGATGCCCCCCAGCGAAGCCGTCTACGTCTCCGACACCACTTACAACGACGGCAACTCCTACCCCGGCTGGTATTATGGCGGGTCGGGGTTCATCGACCCCAGTTGCCACCGCGATGAGAAGGTCACCAACAAGACGGGCAGGTCCATCTGGCCCTCACAGGGGCGCGGCGCCAACCGCCTCCACGCCGATGGGAGCGTCGCGTGGTTCCAGATGGCCGAAAAGAACAGAATGAGGGGTAATCACTTCCGGCTGCCGAAGGATAAGAAGGCACGCATGAAGGACTATTACGCCTGGTATTGGTGATCCGCGCCTGTCGTTCACAACGGCTGACAGACCAATCCACGCCCGCAACCAGCCGCGCCCACATTTGAAACCATCGTTCATGAGGCGTGCGTGTGGCCCTCATGATTGCAGCGCGGCACCGCACGTCAGGCGATGCCGCATCCACGACGCCGGATACTGGTGATCGCCTCCACCAAATCCCGATAACTCGCGTGGACCATGCGCGATTCGCCGAGGCAATTCGCCGATTGCCCATGGTCACGCCGCAGCCTGACCTGAACGATATCATGGTAATGCTCACCCGCGATGCCTTAACGAGAATGAACATCAGATGACCCGTAAGGCCCGCAGAATTCTGATCGGTGCCGCGACCGTCGCCGTCGTCGCGATCGGCCTCATCATCTGGTTCAGCCAACCCGCCCACCCCAGACCTCGCAACGTCATCATCATCTCACTCGACACCACCCGCGCCGACCATCTGGGCGGTTACGGCAATACCCGCACCATCACCCCGAACATCGATCAGTTCGCCGCCCAGGGCGTCCTGTTTGAAACTGTCTACGCCCCCGCCCCGATGACGCTTCCCTCCCACGCCACCATGATGACCGGCCTCGACCCGCCCGCCCACGGCGTCCACGACAACCTCACCTACAAACTCCACGAAGACCACACGACCCTCGCCGACATCCTCGGCCGGCGCGGTTTCGAAACCGGCGCATTAATCAGCACCTTCGTCCTCGACTCCCGATTCAACCTCGATCAGGGCTTCGCCGCCTACGACGACCATCTCGGCGGCGACGCCGAAGTCCACAACAACGAACGCGTCGCCGGCCAAACCGTCGATCGTGCCCTCGACTGGATGCGGCAGAACGCCGATCTCCCCTTCTTCATGTTCCTGCACTTCTACGACGCTCACGATCCCTACGAGCCTCCCGAACCGTTCCGCTCTCGCTTCAAGGACAACCTCTACGCCGGCGAGATCGCCTACATGGATCAGCAGGTCGGCCGCGTCCTCGATGAACTCACCAGCCTCGGCCTCGACGACGAAACCATCGTCATCGTCGTCGCGGACCACGGCGAGATGCTTGGATCCCACGGCGAGCGCACCCACTCCTACCTCATCTATCAGCCCGTCATCGACGTGCCCATGATCATCCGGACCCCCGGCTCGCTCACCGACCACCGCGTCACCGAACCCGTCGGCATCGTCGACGTCGCCCCCACCATCTGCGGCGTCCTCGGCATCAACGCCCTCGACGATACCAACGGTGAAGATCTCTCGCCCTTCTTGTTCGATCCGGATCTCCAAGTCGATCCCCGGACGTTCTACTGCGAGTCCGTCACCCCCATGACCTACTCCGCCGGGCCCCTGCTCGGGCTCATCGACGGCCAATGGAAATACATCCACGGCCCATCCCCGGAACTCTACGACCTCGCCGCCGATCCCGCCGAATCCAATAACGTCGCCGCCGCCCATCCGCAGACCGTCGCAAAGTTGAACGAGCAACTCCGACAGTTCCTTAAAAAGTACGGCCAACAGTACATCGTCAGCCTCGCGCCGGTCGATGATGACGCCATCCAGAGGCTGGAATCCATGGACTATGCAGGCGGCGGTAAATCCGTCGTCTCGGCAATGGACCTGTACGCAAAGGCGACGGAACTGCACGCCGCCTCGCCGCTCGTCTGGTTTCACGAACAGTCCCTCGCCGCAAACGATCTGCTTGAAGACGGTGATTTCGATGCAGCGGAATCCGCGTTCAAGCAGCTCATCGAGCTGCGCCCCGAATACGTCGACGGCTGGGCGCGGCTCGCCACGATCGCCGGCGCAAGAGGCGATCTCATTAAGGCCGCCGAGTACACCGAACTGGCGCTGCACAACGCCTCACCCGCCAACAAGGCCAAGTTGCTCGCCACCCTCGCCGGAGCATACGCCAACAAGGGATCCTATAAGAAGGCTATTGAGAATTATCTCAGCGCCATCGATGCCGCCGACTCATTCGCCAACCAATGCGGCATCCTGATCGACCTCGCCGCCGCTTACCGGCTCGACGGCCAGACCGAACGCGCCGTCGATGCCGTTTTCGAGGCCTACAAGAAGGATCGCAAGCGACAAGCTCTCTACGAAACCAGCACCATGTACCTCCTGGCCGATGGCGGCCCCACCGTCCCCAACTGGAGGGCCGCCTCGAAGTATGACATCAGCAAATTCGCCCCCGCCGCGTTCGCCCGCGGCATGTGGTACGCCGGCCACGACCAGATGGACCTCGCCCTGCAGCATCTCCGCCTCGCCGAAGCGAAAGAAGACCAGGACCAGGTTGCGATGATTCAGTATCGACTCGGCCAGGTCACCAAACGGCTCGGCGACTTTGCCGCCGCCACCGGGCACATGGTCCGAGCCGCGGAACTGAACGACGAGTGGCCCGAGGCACTCAACAGCGCTGCCTGGCTCCTCGCGACCAACCCCGATGCAACCAAAGATGACACAGCCAAAGCCGCCCACTTCGCAAGCCTCGCCTGCCGGATCAGACCCAACGATCCCGGCCTCCTCGACACCCTCGCCGTCACACAGGCCGCCAACGGCGATTTCGACGGCGCGACTCAGACCGCGCAGCGCGCCCTGGAGATTGCAACCGAGCAATTCAGAACCGATCTCATGTCTGAAATCAGACAGCGCCTCAACCTCTACCGCCAAGACAAGCGCGTCCCGCGATCGCCCGCCGACGGATCATGACCGCCGGTTCCCCCGCGCATTCCGACACTTCTTCCATGCCCAATGATCCGGTCATATCCGCGACGCACCGTTCAATCCGATGGCGCATCGCCATCGCCGCGGCCCTCGCCCTCGCCACCGCCGCCGTCTACGCCCAGGTCGCGACCTTTGACTTCGTCAGTTGGGACGATCCCATCTACGTCTTCGAGAACGAGCAAGTCGTTAAGGGCCTCACTTTCCAAGGCATTGCATGGGCCTTCATATCCGAACATGGCGCCAACTGGCATCCCCTCACCGGCGTCTCCCACATGATCGACTGCACGCTGTTCGGCGTCGATCGGCCCGGCGCGCACCACCTCGTCAACGTCGCATGGCACATCGTCTGCGTCGTACTTCTGTTTCTCGTGCTCGAAGCAATGACCGCCGCGCCGATCCGCAGCGCCGTCGTCGCCGCTCTGTTCGCCCTGCATCCCCAGCACGTTGAATCCGTCGCCTGGATTTCACAACGAAAGGACGTCCTGTCCACCGCCCTCATGCTCCTCGCCCTGTGGACCTACACCCGCCACGTTCAACGCGGCGGCAGGAAAAAATACATCGCCGCCCTGATCCTGTTCGCCGGCGCCCTCATGGCCAAACCGATGGTCGTCATGTTCCCCGTGCTGCTCGTGCTGCTCGACGTCTGGCCCTTCAATCGATGGATCGGCTTCGCCGCATCCCCCACGAACCCTCAGCGACCAGCCCCACCCCGGCACACTCTCAAACACCTGGCCCTCGAGAAAATCCCCTTCTTCGCCCTCTCCCTTGCGACCGGTATCGGCACCATCCTTGTCCAGAGCGACAAGGAAGCTTCGGTCGCCTTCAAAGTGTTAAGTCTCGGCGACCGCCTCGCCCACGCCGTCGTCGCCTACGTCCAGTACATCGGGAAAATGTTCTGGCCCGTGGACCTGACCTTCCTCTATCCCCACCCCTACATGCCCTACATGACCGGCAGCCCGCGCTTCTCCACCCTTCAGATTGTTGGTGCCGCCGCCCTGCTCATCGCGATTACCGTCGGCTTCCTGTTCGTCGCACGCAGATATCGTTATGGCATTGTCGGCTGGCTCTGGTTTCTCGTCTCCGTCCTGCCCGTCATCGGATTCCTGCAGGTCGGTGGCCAAGGCATTGCCGACCGATACACCTACGTGTCCTTCGTCGGCCTGTTTATCATTCTCACCTGGGCCGCCGTCGACCTGCTGATTCGACTCAAATCCCTTGGCCCCGCCCCCCGCGTGATCGCCGCCATCCTCGTCGCCGCCCTTCTCACCGCCGCCGCCACCCTCACCTACCAACAGGTCGGCACCTGGCGCGATTCCAAAACCCTCTACCGCCACGCCATCGCCGTCGACCACCGCGTCCCCGTCGTCCACAACAACCTCGCCAACGTCCTCATGGAAGAAGGCGACTACGAAACCGCCGCCGACGTGTTCCGCGAAGCACTGGCGCTTATGCCCGGGTTCAGCAAGTTCCACGAGAATCTCGGCCGAACGCTCAGGGAGCTCGGGCGATACGACCAGGTGGTCTATCACTTCCAACGGGCCGCCCAACTCGATTCCAAAAGCGTCGAGATCCAGAACGATCTCGCCTGGATCCTCGCCACTCACCCCGATGCCAATATCCGCAACGTCCCCCAGGCCATTCAATACGCACAGCACGCGACCCGGCTCACCAATTTCAACGACCCCGGGATTCTCGACACGCTCGCGGCCGCCTACGCATCGGGCGGCCGATTTGATCGGGCAATCGAGGTATCACAGCACGCCCTGCAACTACTCGCACAGAACCCCGACCCAACCATGGAACAGGAAATCCAACAGCATATGAAGCTGTTCCGCGCCGCCCAGCCCGTCATCGACCACACCCTCGGCAATCAATCGCCCGAGCAGTAAGGCCCCCGCCACGCCACCGAATCACCCTCCCGCCGACAACCGTTCCGCCGCCTTCGTCTTCGCCTCGGCAAACGGCTTCTCCACCCGCGCGTAGTAGTAGCTCGGCAGATACGTCGGCCAGTAAGTCCCCGGCGCGTACTTCTCTTTCATGCGCGTCAGCCACATCAGGTGCTCATCCGCCGCCGCCAGCGTCTCCTGAGCATCCGCTTTCTGCGACGTGTAGCTCACCTCGAAATTGTACTGCCGCCAACCCATTTCAAATCCATCACGCGTGAATTCAATGCGATCCGCGAACCGCTTCTGCTCCGCCGGCAGCGATGCCGTGATCGCCTGCGCTTCATCCAGATGCGCCCGCAATGCCTCCCACATCCCCGGCGTGTGCCGTACCCGTTCCGCGCCGTGAGGCCCCGCCCGTAGAAGCGCGTAATACTTCTCAATGTCCATCCAGAACGACCGCATCGGCCCCGCCGCCGGGCCGTAAAACTTCGTGAAGAACTCCTCCAGCAACACGTCCACGTCCGCATCCACATCCCACGACAACCGCCCCGAGATGTAATGATTCAACCCCGCCATTGGGAAGTTCGGCTGACACTCCAGCATCAAATACGTGCCCCCCAGATCACGAAACGCCACCAGATCCTCACGCATCTTCTGCACTTGGCCCCAAGGCCCGAAGTGCGCCCAGTGCCCGTAATAATCGTAATACCCAAACTGACCCAGCAACTCACCCCAACCCTTGATCAACTCGTAAAACTCCCGATTCGTCGGGTCCGTCGGATCGGTGAACGGCCGCGTGTGGTCGTACGTCCAACCCATGTTGCACACCATCCCCGCATGATTCGGATGCGGCACCGCGCTCGTCGGCAACTCAATCTGGAACGCGTAAACCAATATCCCCAGGAACTTCTCCTTGTTCTCCTCATCCATGCGATCGTATATCTCATTGGAAAAATGAATCAGCCGATCCGTCACATACGTCCCATCCTGTTCCGTCACGCCGTACGACGCGTCCAGCGCCAGACAACGATCGCACAAACACATCGGCGCGTAATCATTCGGATCCAACGATGTCACAAGCGCATTGGGATCGCGCAGCCGCTCGTTCACCTTCCGCGCTACGATCTCGATCACCTCCGGACTCGTCGAGCAGAAGTTCGTGGACCCCGATGAGTGCCTCCGAATCAACACATTGCCGTCGCGCCCCCGCGCCCACATGTCCGGAAACTCGTCATACGCGTACCCAGCCTCACTGACAAAACCCGTCCACGCATGCCCGTATACCATCCGCCCCCGATTGATGTACGAGCGATTCCGGCAATCCCAGTCCCGATGACTACCCCAGCTTGTGCCGAAGCCGGAAAAGAACGTCGGGCTCCGCCGCTCGTCGATCTGCCCGATTACCACGCGCCCACCCTCAGGCTGAGGAATCTCCTCACCCATCTCCCCCGGCATGAACCAGTGACAGTCCAGATGCCCCGTCAGCAACCCGTAAATCCCCTGCCGCAACCCGTCCAGTTCGCCCGCCTCGATGCGCACATCACCGTCCCGCGTCGTCTTCAGGTGATACGAATCATTGTGCGGCCAATCCACGTCCGGGTTCAACGCCAGCACGATCGCCCGCCTCCCCGCCGCACGCCCCCGCTCCACGCGCATCTCGCCGCCCCCGCTCATCACCGACACACATCGCTGCAGATCACGCACCGCACCAATCAGCATATCCTCGCCCGGCCGCAGCCCCTCTCGCGCCGCCCATTCATCCAGCGACAACGTACCTCCGTCATCCGCGCTTGGCATCACCACCGCCACAATCACGTAGTCCGTCTTGCCCGCTTCCGCCAGCGTGATCAGCGGCCCAACCCGCTGGTCCGGATGAATGCTCGAACTCCGATGCTTCTGCCACCAGTCAATCTGCAGCCGCGGCGCATGCGTGCCCACCACCCGCGCCTTCTCATCGATCCGCTCAACGCCCTTCGGGATATCACCTTCCGGATCGGCCCCCTGCACCGCGATGTGCAACTCCCGCGCCCGCGTGTCGCCGAACGCAATCTCACCGGTCAGAATCTCATACGTCATCCCATCCGGCGGGCGCAGCGTGCATGTCCACGTCTTCTTCGCGCCGCGCATCAGTCGCACCGAACCTTCAGCGCCCTCGAATCCCGCCGCCGCGTTTGCCGACAGCCGAATGTGGGTCGGCAGCGTACGCCGGCCGCGATTCACCAGGTGCACCGTCACCTCAATCAATCCCGGGTCGTCCGCGTCCGCTTCGCTCGTGGCATAGATCTGCAAATCACGATAGTTCGTCGGCAGGTCCGTCGGCTTCCCTTCGACCGTCTCCATCGCGGCGCAGCCGGCGGCCGCCCCCGCGGCTGTCAGCATCGCGCAACCCATCATCAAACGCGCCCAGAATCCGATTCGATTCATTCGCTCATTCATCGGTGAATCATCTCCAGTTGAGTGCTCTCTTAACGGAACCAATCGTAATGCATTCCAAGCGAACGGTCCTCCAGTGGCAATGCCACCTGCGTACCGCCCTGCCTTGAAGATTCCTTCAATGCGATCTCCACCTCCAGCGCCGCCGCCACCCGTCGGCCCGAGTTCTTCGGCTCATCCAATTCCCCCGCCAGGCAATCCATCACATCCTTCAGCGCATAAACCCCGCCGTACGGCGCCAGAAACTGCGGATCGGGCCACGGCATCCGCACCGGCGCCGGCTTCGCCGCCCCCGCCACCACCTGCCACAACTCCCACTGGTAAAGCCCGCCCCGGTTAAACAGGATCTCCCCCTGCTCCCCCGAGATCCGCACCTGCGGCGACCCCCGCCGAAAATGCACCACCGTCCCATCGCCGGTCACCAATATCCCCTGCCCGATGAACTCGCTCGACCCCGAATCGCGGCGCGGCCCATCTCCGATCCCACACACCCACGCCGGATCGCTATCCAGAAAATACATCCAGTTCTGATGCTGCGCCCCCGCCCCCGGCGCTTCGATCGACGTGACCTTCCCGATCGCCCCCTCACGAATCATCTGCTTCGCGTGCGCGAACGATGGGTCCGTCGTCGTGATCGACCCACAATTCAGTGCCGCCCCCGCCGCCGCGCACGTGCTGACCATCCGGTCTGCCTCGTCCAGCGTGTGCGCCATCGGCTTCTCGGTCATGATCCCCTTCGCCCCACACGCCACCGCCAAGCACGTCAAATCCGCCCGCCCCTGCGTGTTCGTCGCCACCGCCACGATGTCCGGCTTCTCCGTATTCAGCATCTCCGCCGCATCGGTGTAAGCCGCATCCAATCCGTACCGCGCCTTGAACACATCCAGTCGTTTCACATCCCGATCCGCCGCCGCCACCAACTCCGTATCCGGATGATCCACCAGCGCTTCGCAATATGAAGTCGGTATCCCCGACTCGCCCGGATGCTCGAAATGATGAAACCGCCGATGCACATCCAGTGCCGGCGTCGGCCGGTCCGTGTCCTCGATCTCAAACCGATCGTCCAACCGCGCCGCCAGATCGTACAACATCCCCATCCAACCCAGTCCGATCACCGCGCCGCGATACTTCGCCATCTCAAAACTCCAACGCCCGGCGGACACGACACCAAACAGAAATCAGAATTCCGCCACCTCATCCGCGTCCAACACGATCGGCTTCACGTCCGGCGCGTGCACCTTCAGTGCCGCCAAGAAATGATCCGGCGTCGGATCCATCGTCGGGAACACCCCGTAATGCGCCGGGATCACCCACTTCGGATTGATCATCTTCGTCGCATAGCCCGCGCTGTCCCCGCCCACCGTAAATCCCCCGCCGCAGATGTTCAAGATCGCCACGTCGGGCTTGTAGTAATCACCAATGATCAACTTCAGATCAGAGCACAGCCCCGTATCCGATGACACATACACCTTGAACCCATTCTCAAACTCAACCACGAACCCGATCGGATCGCCCACGTCGCGCACCGCCACGCCCCCATCATCCCGCAACACGATCTCCGACGACGTGTGCTCGCAGTGAACGCCCGAAACCGAAATCCCATCGATCGGCGGCAGCGGCCCGCGATTCATCCCCCAACCGTCATTACAGAAATTCGTCAGCCCCGTCTTCTCGCGAATGTAAACCGCCGTCTCCACCGGCGTCAGAATGATCGGATCAAACTGCTTCGTCAGATTCACGATGTCCGGCAGATTCAGATGATCGAAATGCGCATGCGTCTGCAAGATGATGTCCACGTGCCCAAACGCCGACACATCTTCTCGATACTTCGCCGGCACCGCCGGATTCCCATCCGGGAAGAAATCATTCGCCGACAACCACGGGTCAATCAGCAGCACCTTCCCCTTCGGCGACGTCAGCTTCAAACACGCGAACCCGATCATCTGAACCTGAACCTTGCCGTTGCCTTTTGCCATGATCTTGCCTCTTTCCGCTGTGTCCCTGATGCACCTGAACGCTGAAATGACCGCCCCACAGAATATCGCGCCACCCCCCGCCCGTCACTTCTCGCCTCGCCTAATACCGCACCACCAACTCCACGTCCGTCAGCACCAGATCAACGCCCATTCGCGGATGCCGCTCGACCAGAATCACCTTCACCTCGTGACGCCCCTGCCCAACCCGCGCCGCGGGCAGATCAAAACACAACCACACCGCCGACGTCACCCCGCTGATGTCGTACGGATCCGCCACCTTGCAATGTGCCGACCGCCCCTCAGACAACCTTTGCCCATCCCACTCGACCGCCACCACATCCCCCTTCACCCATTGGCTCAACCGCACGCGCAGCTCCACCTCGCTCGGCCGATTCTCCGCCGTGTCGTCCCCCACCTCGATCGTCGCCGTCGGCCCATCCCCGCTCAACGTCGGCTTCAGCGCCCCCGGCGCCTCCCCCAATATCCGATCACGCCGATACGCCCCCAGCCACTCCCCCGCGCTCAGCAGATGCCGATGCGTCGCTGCGAAAATCTTGTCTGTCCCCTGCAGCGTCTCCGCCGACCCGATCTGATTCAACAGCTCTCGATGCGTCTCCCGCTTCCCATGCCAGTTAAACACATACACCGCGTCCGCCCCCGACCACCAATGCCGGCTCGCGATCCCCCGGTTCCGCATCGCCAACTTCATGGGCCCGGCCTCCGGCCCATCCGTCATTCCCGGCACACCACTATCAAACCCCGGATACACCACCACGTCCGTCCCCACGCACATCGCCTTCAGCTCCGCCACCTCGCACGCCGGATCCGTCCCCGCATTCCCCGCCGGAATCAGCATGTCCACCAGCCCCTCGTCAATCCACGCCGCCACGTCATATCCAATCCGCCGGCACATCTCCAAGCTCCCCGCCACCCGCGCCGCAATATAAAACGGCCGACCCCGCTGCTGGCCAATCGCTTCCGTCATCTGACGAATCGCCCGTTGCAGATCCGTCAGCGTATACCGCAACCGATACGCATCATCCTCCGGCAAGTGAAACGCATGCCGCTGCCAATCCAGTTCCACCCCGTCCCAGTCGTACCGCTCGCACACCTCCTTCACGTGCGCGAACCGATGCGCCCGCACCTCGGGCTTCGACATGTCCCACGACGCCGCATACCACGCCGTCGTCTGATCTCCCAACGTCCACTCCGGATGCTCCACCCGCATCCGCGTCAGCTCTGAATCATGAGCGTCCGCCAACTCGTCCGGCTGCTTCCCCCCAAAGTGATTGTCATTCATCCGTACCGACGCATACACCGCGATGCCCAGCTCCCTGCCCCGCTCGATGATCCCCGCGTGCGGATCCTCCCCCCGCTCGCTCATCGCGCGAATGTTCTCCCCGATCAGGTATTGATAGACATCCTCATACCGATGCCCGTGTACATCGCCCAACTGTTCCAGCAGCGCGCTCTCCCACCGCGCGTGATGCTCGCCGACACACCAGAACAACGCCCCCACCTGCGTGTCCTCAAGGGGCGCGTACACCCGCTCCAGGAACGCATCCATCGTCTGCGGGACCGCGTCGTAAGCGTGCGGCGCCCCGTCCCAGTTGTAAATGATCCCGTAATCCGGTGGCTTGGCCATGCGTCTTGTCCCACATTGCGTTGTGTCCGATCTCTTCCAGCCCGCGCCCGCTCTTCCAGCCCGCGCCCGCCCAGCCCGCGCCCGCGAATCCGTCACCCTCACTCACTTCTTCTGCGCCTGCTGCCGTTTCCGCTTCATCTCCTGCACCATCGCGAACCCATAAATCCGCGCCTCCTCCGCCGGCTGCTCCTGTCCCACCTCATCCCCGCCCAGCCAGCGGTACGCCCGAGGATACAGACAGTGCGACCGATCCGCCAGCGGCAACTTCACCGGCACCGACCCCCGCTGCGCCGACAGCTTGCTCGCGATCGCCACCTCCAACGCCTGCCGCAAATCATGCCCCGAAATCCACAGCTTACTCCCCGTCTCCACCGCCGACAAGAACGACTGAATCGACGTATACATATAATCCGACCCCACCGCCTCCACCGGCGTGTACTTCGGATCGATCTTGACCCGCGCCCCGCTCTCATCAAACCCCCGATAGACATTCGGCGGACCCCATGCCCATTCGATCAACGCGTCCTCTGTCCACACCGACACGCCGTGATTCACCTCCGTCAGTTGCTCGCCGAACACCGGGCACACCATCCCGTTGCTCATCGTGAAGCACCCGTGAATGATCAGACCGTCGTCATCATCCCGCTCCATCGCCTCATCCGGCCCGCCCCACGCCACCACCTCCGACACCTCCGCATTCGTAAGCAGTCGCAACACCGAAACGTATTGACACCCCCCACCCGATATCTCCCCGCCGAACCCATGCACCACCGCCCCCCGCACCGCGCCATATTCCCCCGCATGCAACCGCCCCGCTGCCTCCTGCACTTCCGACATCGCCCGCTGCAGATTCCCCCCCGCGAACACGATCCCCCGATCCTCACATGCTTTAACCATCTCATCGGCGTCCGACAGCCGCGCCGCGATCGGCTTGTCCGTCGATATCCCCTTCACCCCCGCCTCCGCACACGCGATCACGCACTCCTTCATATATTTCGTCGGCGTCACCACCACCCCGAGGTCCGGCACGTCCTCCTTTAACATCTCTTTCACGTCCCCGTACTCCCCCTTCACGCCGAACCGTTCCCCCACCACCGCCCGCCGCGCCGCGTTCACCTCCACGATCGACACGATCTCCGTGTTCGGCAACGCCGCGTAAATCTCCGCGTAATGCTGACCCAGCCGACCGCACCCAATGATCGACACGCGATGTTTCACGTCGCTCATGACCTACTCCAATAGACAGCGCGCCCAGATGATACCATGCCCGCCGCCCGCATCCGTCACATCTACGAAGAGTTCGACGGCTCCCACGCCAACCTCAACCAGCAGCGCCGCCTCCGGACCCTCGAATGGTTCACCGCCACCCTCCCCAGCCCAAAGCGGTCCACAAATACATCACCCCGCAGATCCAAACGCTGATTCACCCCCCGTTGAAATCAAACAAGCACCGACGCCCGTCTTTCGCCACCGTCACCCGCCCGCTGTTCCACTTCCCCTTCACAAACGGACTGTCAAACGCCATCCCCCGCGCAAAACTCACCTCCCGTCCGTTCACCCGCGGCAGCGCCCGTTGCTTCATGTCCAACGTCAGCCGATCCCCACTCAACCCCGCATACCGCAGAACCTCATCCCGCGCGCTCAAGCGCAGCTTCAATACCGCCCGACGAAACGCACCGTAATCTCGGAAGTTCCCCTTGCACCCCACCTCCAATATCACAGGCGACCACGCATCCGCGCACCGCAGCCACACGCCCTCCACTTCATCACTCGACGCTTCCCATGACACATCACCCCGCACCACCCGCACCGCCGCATACGCCCCCGGCGCTTCAACAAACACCCACCCCCCTTCCTCGACTCGCTTCTTCAGCCCTGCTCTCGAGAACCACACCCGCATCGCCCCATCCACGGTGTTCGTCCGCAGCTTCTGACAGATCAGAGACCCTCTGCTCTGCACCGACCACTGCGTGTTCAGCGCATACCCGCCGTCCGCCGCCTGAACCTGCGGCACGATCCGCCCCTCTTCATGTCCCGCAAAGATCACCCCTCCCCACCGATTCTGCGAACTGATCGCCGCCCAATCCTCCACCCGCCTCGGCTCGACCATCAACGTCCCCATGATGAACCCCGGCGTGCACCACGCGTAACTGCAAACCCCCCCCTCCTCCGTCCGCATGCGATAATCCGGTGGCTCCCAATACCCCCGCCTCACCCGCCCCAGCAACCTTCCCCGCACCGCATATTTCCCCCGCCCTTCAACATCACACGCCAGATCCGCCACCACCGCCGGCGGCCGGTACGCGCTCGTCATCCCCGCCAGATACCCGCTCCACAATTGATCCGGCTGCGGGCCCAATCCAAAGTAGAACCACCCCAACATCCGTGTCTGCGACAGCGGCAACCGGTCTCCGCCAAGCTGCGCCACCCGCGTTCTGCCCCCACCCCGCACCCCATCCAACTGCAGCTCCGCCCACGTCGCCCAATAGACATCAAGCAGACACCTCACCCGCCGCCGCAGTTCCGGATCCTCAGCAAAATCAAAAACGTTATAGAACCCCTTCAACAAAACCGCGTTGTAACCGTCATTGCCCACCTCGATGAACATCCCCTTCTTCGCCCGCTCCAGGCAGTACACCTTCATGTATTCCGTCCACGCTGCGTGATGCTCCGCCGCCGTTGTTCCGTCTCTGTACTTCCGATGCGCAAACCGCCGCGCCCCCTTCGCCAGCTTCGCGAAATGCCACGCCGTCGTGAATATCTGTACATGATGATTCTCCGACTCCCGAATCCGCCAAGTCCGATCCCGCCCCACTGCCGCCTCCTTGATCGTTGTATTCCGCCGCGCATATTGCCACAGCGTATCCATGATCAAACCCTCCGCCTGACCCGACAGCCGCCCCGCCGCGACCGAGCCGTGCTCCCCGAACATCTCGATCAGCCGTGTCAATACATCCGCATGCCAATGGAAACTATCACGATCCGATAGATCCTTCGGATGCGTCAGGTAGTGCCTCGCATTCTCAATCAGCGCCGCGTTCGCCGCCCCGATCTGCTCATCCAACAGCAGACACCGCATCGCGAAGTGCACAATCGAATACGAATAAGGCCGAACATAATTCCCCCGCCCCGGTGCCAGCGGCGGCCGCTTCTTCTGCCGACGAAGCCGCCTCCCCCGTTCCGCGTCCAGCACCCGCTTCACCCGCCGATCAAACCCATCCCGAATCCGCCTCAGTGCTTCGTCATTCATCTGTCGACTCCGCGCATCCCCGCGCCGCGCACCCTATCGGCATCCATCCCCATCCGCACCCCTCGCCTTTGCCGCCCCCCCCCGCCCCATCTATATTGTCCCTCTGCGTCGTCTCAAACAGCGGCCGGGCCCGATGCACGGGTGGCCCGTGAAACTGGTCAGGGCTTGACCGCAGCAGCCATAAGCGGCCGTCGCCCGGTGCCGTTGGTGTCCTGGCCGCTGTTTCAGACGACTCACCCATTTTTTCTTGGCCCCCACACCCTCCCCCCCGCCCCCAACCGCGCCGATCCCGGTATTCTAAGAAGCCCATGGCTTACACCGTCCTCGCAAGGCGTTACCGCTCCCAATCCTTCGACGACCTCGTCGGACAGCAGCCCATCGCCCAGACCCTCCACAACGCCATCGCCACCGGTCGCGTCCACCACGCCTACCTCTTCTGCGGCACCCGAGGCGTCGGCAAAACCTCCATGGCCCGCCTCTTCGCCCGCGTCCTCAACGCACCCGATACCATCGAAGGTGCGCCCAAGCCCGAAAACGATACCGACTTCCCACCCCTCGACGTCCAGCAGCGCATGGCCGACGCCATCATGCGCGGCGACGACATGAATGTTATCGAAATCGACGGCGCGTCCAACCGCGGCGTTGACGATGCACGCGACCTCATCGCCAACGCTGGCCTCTCCCCGACCGATGCCGCCCGCTACAAGGTCTACATCATCGACGAAGTCCACATGCTCACCCGCGAAGCGTTCAACGCGCTGCTCAAGACCATGGAAGAGCCGCCCGAGCATCTCAAGTTCGTCCTCTGCACCACCGAAGCCCACAAAGTCCCCGCCACTATCCAGAGCCGCTGCCAGCGGTTTGATTTCCGAAACATCGCCACCCGCGCCATCGCCGAGCACCTCCGCCGGGTCGTCGATGGCGAAGCCGTCGCCGCCGACGACGCCCTGCTTTACGCCGTCGCTCGCCTCGGCCAAGGATCCATGCGCGACGCCCTCTCCCTGCTCGACCGCCTCCTCGCCACCGGTGAAGACCCCCTCACCACCACACTTCTCGAAAAAATGGTCGGCCTCCCCGATCGCCAACACCTCACCGACCTCGTCGACGCCATCGCCGAAGCCGATCCCGCCGCCACCCTCAAAGCCGCCGACGCCATGGTCGCCACCGGCATCGCCCAGGACCAGCTCCTCGACGCCCTCATCGAACACCTCCGCGACCTCATGCTCATTGCCGCCTGCGGCCCCGACAGCGACCTCGTCGAACTCGACGAGCAATCCCGCGCCCAGGCCGCCCAGCAGGCCGCCAGGTTCGACACCCCCGTCCTCGTCCACATGATCGCACTCTGCGAGAACGTCCAGCGCAACAGCAAACTCTCTTCCACCCCCCGCGCCCTGCTCGACGCCGCCCTCGTCCGCCTCGCCCTGTCCGAACAGTTCGCCGACCTCGCAGGCCTCCTCGCCGGTGCCGGCGCCGAACCCTCAAAAAAAAAAGTGGCGATCGCCTCGCCCCTGCCCCAGCCTCGGCAGACCTCCGCCGCCGCCGCGCCGCCCAACCCCCCTGACCCCGCCCAGCCCCCGCCCAGCCAACCCCCCCCCGCCTCGCCAGCCGCCCAATCTGCCCCACCCGCCCCGCGCCGACGTCTCACCCAGGAGGACATCAAACAGGCTCTCGACGTCCCCCTCGTGCGCGAGCTGTCCGAATTGTTCGACGCCTCCGTTGAGGATCTCAAAGAAGCGCCGACCTCCGCCCCGGCCGACCGTCAGGACCCCGACCCCGCCCAGGAATAATCGCCGCCACACGCAAATATCCCCCGCGCCCCACTACAATCAAATCTCGACGTCCCCACGCCACCAATAGAAAGCAACCCATGTTCGACAACATCAAAAGCCTCGGTGCCCTGATGAAGAACGCCGGCGAGATCAAGCAAAAAGCCGCCGAACTTCAGGAACAGCTCGAACGCCAGACTGTCGAAGGCGAGTCCGGCGGCGGGGCCGTCCGCGTCACCATGAACGGCAAAGGCCACGTCCTCCGCGTCCAGCTCGATCAGCCGCTCCTCGTCGGGATCGCCGGCGACGACAAGGAAATCGTCGAAGAGCTCATCGCCGCCGCCGTCAACGGCGCCACCGCGCGCATGCATCAGCTCGTCGCCGAGGAGATGCAAAAAGTCACCGGCGGCCTCAACATCCCCGGACTCACTGACGCCCTCGGCTCAGGTCAGATCGAATCCACCACATAACCGCGCCACCCCACAGGACCACGCCACCCATGCCTGACCGACCCGCATACACCCAGAGCGTCGATCAACTCATCGAGCAATTCGCCACCCTCCCCGGCATCGGACGCCGCACCGCCGAACGCCTCACCTTCCACGTCCTCAAAAGCTCCAACGAAGACGCCCTCCGCCTCGCCCACGCCATCCAGCACGTCAAGCAATCCGTCCGAAACTGCTCGGTCTGCTTCAACCTCACCGAAGCCGACCCCTGCGAAATCTGCCGGGACAGTCGCCGTGACCCCCGCCGTATCCTCGTCGTCGAACAGCCCAAGGACGTCATCACCTTCCAGCAGACCCGCGCCCACGACGGCGTCTACCACGTCCTGCTCGGCCACCTCTCCCCCCTCGACGGCGTCGGACCTTCCGACCTCACCATCCCCGGCCTCATCGACCGCGTCCGCAAGCTCCTCGAAGACGGCGACACGCCCCCTGAGGTCATCCTCGGCACCAACCCCAACATGGAAGGCGATGGTACCGCCATGGCCATCGCCGCCGAATTGGACAAGCTCGGCCCCGTCAACGTCACCCGACTCGCCCGCGGCGTCCCCACCGGTTCACAGCTGGAGTATGCCAGCAAATCCGTGATTTCCGATGCCATTCACGGCAGACAGTCCATCAAATAGCCGCAACGTCCGCGTAACCCCCTTTTCTCGCGGATTTTAGCAATTATTCTCAGATTGCCGCCGGCAAATCAAGCAAATTGCTTGCCAAACGTCACCTTGTGCGCACATAATACAGCAGACCCATCGGGACCCAGGGCAGGCGCGCACCTCAGCCCCTTCCGCCGATGGCCGATGCAACCCCTGAAGGGACACGCGGATGCGAATAGACGCTGGACAACACATGCGCATGGATCAGCGGATGAAGCTCTCACCGCGCATGATCCAGTCCATGGAGATCCTCCAGCTTCCCTCCCTCGCACTCGAGGAACGCATCGAGCAGGAGCTAGCCGAGAACCCCGTCCTGGAGATGCTCGAAGGAGACCCCGACGAGGCCGAACTCGTCGCCTCCGCCGTCTCCGACGCCCACACCGAATCCCGCCGCGAAGACGTCGAAGCCGAGCAGCCCATCCACATCGCCGACACCGTCGACGAAAACGCCCAGGACGACTTCCGACGACTCGATGACATCAACGAATCCTACGGCCACACCTGGGCCGAGAACACCACCGAATCCGCCGAACCCTACCGCCGACCCCGCAACAACGGAGAACGCGACGCCAAGACCGACGCCATGGCCAACACCGCCGCACGCGGCCCAGGCCTCATCGAACAACTGCTCGACCAGTGGCGCTTCGTCGACGTCCCCGAACCCATCGATGCCGCCGGACAACACCTCATCAGCTTCATCGATGACGACGGCTACCTCCGCACCGATTTCCATCAGATCATCAATCAGGCCCCCCCCGATGTCCCCACCGATCTCCTCGACGAGGCCCTCGCCATCGTCCAGCACGAACTGGAACCCGCCGGCCTCGCCGCGCGTGACCTTCGCGAATGCCTTGCCCTCCAGCTCGACGCCATCGAGGACCAAGGCGACGCCGACGATGATTCTCACGTCGCCCGCACCCTCATCGACAAACATCTCAACGACATCGAGATGAACCGCCTGCCGCGCATCGTTCGCGCCTCGGGCCTCACCATGGACCAGATCCAGGCCGGCCTCGCCCGACTCCGCCGCCTCGACCCCGCCCCGGGTCGCCAACTCGCCACCCAGCAACCCGATGTCATCCTCCCCGATGTCATCGTCGAGTTCGATCCCAACGCCGACCGCTACGTCGCCGCCCTCAATCGCGGCCGCCAGCCCGGCCTACGCGTCAGCCCTATCTACAGCCGCCTCCGCCGCGATCGTGCCCAGCCCCGCGACACCCGGCAATACCTCGCCCGCAACGAACAAAACGCGCGCTGGCTCATCGATTCCATCGAGCAGCGTAACAACACCGTCCTCCGCGTCGTCAACGTCGTCATCGACGCCCAACGCGATTTCCTCGATCACGGCCCTCAGCACCTCCGCCCCTTGCCCATGGTCCAGGTCGCCGACCAACTCGGCATCCACGTCGGCACCGTCAGCCGCGCCGTCAGCGAAAAATACATCCAGACCCCGCGCGGCATCTATCCCCTCCGCATGTTCTTCTCCGGCGGCACCGAATCCGCCGACGGACAGGAAATGAGTTGGACCGCCGTCCAGGCCAAGCTCAAGGAAATCGTCGACCACGAGGACGACACGAAGCCCTGGTCCGACGAGCAACTCGTCGAGGAACTCAAAAAACAAGGGATCGAAATCGCCCGTCGCACCGTCGCCAAGTACCGCCAGCAACTCAACATCCCCCCCGCACGACGCCGCAGGCAATTCTGAACCCGCCTCACCGTCCCGCCCCGCGATCTGCTGCTCGACGTCCGTCGTCGCCGGATCCGTCAAGACAAGCGCCGCCGTCTGGAAATATCCGCCATTGGCCGTATCATGGGGTCACAGGCGGGAGCCCAATCACCCCGCCCACGCCGCGTCCAGCACCATCAATACACTGCCAGTCACCGGAGCATCCCCATGGATCAGGCCGCCAAAACCTCGAAGATCATCGACGAACTCACCACCGCCTACTGGATGGAAATGGAGACCGTCCAGAACTACATCGCCAACTCCATCAACCTCATGGGCGTCCGCGCCGAGGAAATCAAGAAATCCCTCCAGGCAGACATCGCCGAGGAACTCACCCACGCCCAGCAACTCGCCCAGCGCCTCCACGTGATCGGTGGCGTCGTGCCCGGCTCCACCGATTTCAAAGCCAGCCAGGCCGCCCTCCAACCCAAGAAAGATCGCACCGACGTCGCCGCCGTCATCCGAGGCGTCATCGAGGCCGAAGACGGCGCCATCGCCCAATACAAGAAAATCATCGCTGAATGTGACGGCTTCGACTATCCCACCCAGGACATGTGCATCACCCTCCTCGCCTCAGAAGAGGAACACCGCCGCTAGTTCATCGGTTTTCTCACCGAGTACGAATCCAGGTAACACCGCCCCGCACCAACCGCCTCAAAGATACCGACCCACGAACCGCGCCACCGCCGCCCCAAGCATCGCCGATCCCGCCGGCGTGTAATGCACTCCGTCATCCACCAGCAGGTTCCCCGGCCCCGCGCTCATCACGATCCCATGCAGATCGTGACGCATCAGCCCAAACTCACCCGCTAGCTCATCCGCCGCCGCGTTGAACCGCGCGATGTCCCCGTTGTAACGCCACCGATCCTTCGTCGTGTCGTGCCGCACCTCGATCACCGGCGTCGTCCGCGCCCAGATCAGCAGACCGCGATGCCCCGTCACGATCCGCTCAAAAATCGCACGCAGATTCGCCCGATACCCGTCCACCGTCACATGCGTCCGCCGCTCCTGCTCCGCGAACCGCGCCACGTCGTGCAGCCCGCAATTCACGTGAATCACGTCCGCCTCCCGATCCAGCACCCACTCGTCCAGATGCCCCAGCACATTCGCGCTCGGACCCCCGTTCGCCTCCGGCCCCCACACCTCCGCCATCCCCGCCAGCGCCGCCGCCACATACGGCTGATACCCCATCCGTATCGAATCGCCAATCAGAATCACACGTCGCATGGAACAACCTCCACTCGCTACACTAACATGACCCCGGTGAATCTTCAGCCGATCCGCACGGAGACGCAACATGCTTAACACCGCTCACCGTAGCGACATCGATCGACTCGCCGCCCTCATGGATGGCCAACTCGATCGACTCCTCCAGACCCACTTCTCACAGTTCGCCGAAACCGACGCATGGTCGCCCGCCATCAACGCCTACCGACGCGCCGAACAAATCGAGGTCTGCGTCGACCTCGCCGGCGTCGAGAAAGACACCATCGACATCCGCGTCGAACCCGGACGGCTCACCCTCCGCGGCGTCAGACACGCACCCCAACCCGAATGCCCCCCCGGCGAGGCCATCCAGATCCTCGCCATGGAAATCAACCACGGCCCGTTCTCTCGGACCTTCAACCTCCCCCAGGAAATCGACAGCAACCACATCACCGCCGAACAGAACAACGGCCTGCTGTGGATTCGCATGCCCATCATTCCCGAGCAATCATAGTCCGCTCCGCGCCGACCGAACCATCACACACCCCAACGTCACCCCGCGCGACCGCAACGGAACTGCCCCACGTGAACGATTCAAATCCCGACAATCCGACCCCGCCCGAACCCATCGAAGCGACCCATCCCGCCGTCCCCGCGCCGGCCCCCGTCCCCACCGACGATCAACAGCAGCCCCAACTCCCCGAGGCCCTGCCCATCATGCCCGTCCGCGGCACCGTCATGTTCCCCGGCATCGTCATGCCCATGGACGTCGGCCGACCCGCCTCCCAAAAACTCCTCGACGACTGGCTTCCCACTTCCAAAACCATCGGCCTCGTCGCCCAGCACGATCCGGACAACGAAACCCCCGGACCCGATGACATCTACCAGATCGGCACCGCCGTCGTCGTCCTCAAACTCGTCCGTCAGCCCGACGGACTCGTCACCGTCCTCGTCCACGGCTTCACGCGATTCGCCGTCGAGAACATCACCCAGGTCCAGCCCTACATGATGGCCGACGTCCGCCGACTCGAAGATCACATCCTCCCCGGCAGACCCCTCGACGCCGCCTTCAAAAACCTCCGCGAAACCGCCATCCAGCTTATCGAGCACACCCCCAACGTCCCCGACCAGGCCCCCGCCGTCATCGGCGCCATCGACGCGCCCGGCCCCCTCGCCGATTTCCTCGCCGCCAACCTCCAGATCGACATCCAGGACAAGCAGGACATCCTTGAGGAACTCGACGTCGCCAAACGCGTCCGCAGCGTCCAGCGCCACGTCTCCCAGCAACTCGACCTCGCCAAACTCCAACAGAAAATCAACGAGGACGTCCAGTCCAACATCACCGACCTCCAGCGCAAAGCCTACCTCCGAGAACAGCTCCGCGCCATCCAGAAGGAACTCGGTGAAGACACCGGCGCCGACGACCAGATCGAGAAACTCCGCGAACAACTCGCCGAGGCCGACCCGCCCGAAGCCATCATGGCCGAAGCCGACCGCGAGTTGCAGCGCCTCTCCGTCATCCCTCCCGCCAGCCCCGAATACTCCGTCATCGTCAGCTATGTCGAGACCATCGCCGAGCTGCCCTGGACCAAATTCTCCGAAGACAATCTCGATCTTGATCGCGCCCAGAAAATCCTCGACAGCGATCACTACGATCTGGAAAAGGTCAAGCGCCGACTCATCGAATACCTCGCCGTCCGCAAGCTCAACCCCGACGGCCGCGGGCCCATCCTCTGCCTGCTCGGACCGCCCGGCGTCGGCAAAACCTCGCTCGGCCACTCCATCGCCGACGCCCTCGGCCGACAGTTCTCCCGCATGAGCCTCGGCGGCATCCGCGACGAAGCCGAAATCCGCGGCCACCGCCGCACCTACATCGGATCCATGCCCGGGCGGATCATTCAGGAACTCCGACGCGTCGGCACCCGCAACCCCGTCATGATGCTCGACGAAGTCGACAAGCTCGGCATGGACTTCCACGGCGACCCTTCCAGCGCTCTGCTCGAAGTTCTCGACCCTCGCCAGAACAACGCCTTCGTCGATCGCTATCTCGACGTGCCCTTCGATCTGTCACAGATCATGTTCATCGCCACCGGCAACTACATCGAAAACGTCCCCCCGCCCCTCCGCGATCGCATGGAGATCATCGAGATCCCCGGCTACACCGACGCCCAGAAAATGCAGATCGCCCGACGCTACCTCCTGCCCCGCCAGATCACCGAAAACGGACTCACCCGCGCCCAATGCCGCTGGCACGCACCCGCCCTCCGCAAAGTCATCGAAAGCTACACCCGCGAAGCCGGCGTCCGTGAACTCGAGCGTCAGATCGGCGCCGTCTGTCGCGCCATCGCCGCCAGGGTCGCCTCCGGCAAAATCAAGAAACAAACCGTCAACGCCGACCTCGTCGCCAAAACCCTCGGCCCCGAGCAGTACATCCGCGAACTCAAACTCCGACGCGCCGAGCCCGGCGTCGTCACCGGTCTCGCCTACACCCCCGTCGGCGGTGAGGTCCTCCACGTCGAAGCCACAAAATACCCCGGCAAAGGCGCCATCCAACTCACCGGCCACATCGGCGACGTCATGCGCGAATCCGCACAAGCCGCGCTCAGCGTCGTGAAAACCAACGCCGACGAGCTCGGCATCAAATCCAACACTTTCAGCGAAATTGACATGCACATCCACGTCCCCGCCGGCGCCGTCCCCAAAGACGGCCCCAGCGCCGGCGTCGCCATGTTCACCGCCATCGCCTCCCTCCTCACCAACAAAAAGGTCCGACCCGACGTCGCCATGACCGGCGAAATCACCCTCCGCGGCGCCGTCCTCCCCATCGGCGGCATAAAAGAAAAAGCCCTCGCCGCCGCCCGCGCCGGCATCAAAACCATCATCCTCCCCAAACTCAACGAAAAAGACCTCCCCGACATCCCCGAAGAAATCCAGAAGAAGCTCAAATTCATCTTCATCGACCAGGCCGACCAGGCCCTCGCCGCCGCCGTCAGAAGCCCCCGCCGACGTTAATCCAGGTTCCCTCTCGACCAGCCCACATTTCACGCCATATCAGGCCCCGTGCACCCATCTCGCCGATAAAGTTAGACGCGGACCCGCCGGTGCACTAGGCTTACTATTCAGCCGTCGTTTCCAGCCCGGCCCGGTTGACGTAAGGAAACCGAGAGACCCCAGCGGCCATGGCTCCCCACCCCCAAACATCAAACCCCAGGCATGAATCCCCCTCCGCCGTCCGCCGGCTCGCCGGGCTCCTCCGCCCCTACCTGCCCAGGCTCTCGCTCGCCCTCGCCGCGCAGATCGCCCTCGCCCTGATCAACATGCTCCCCGCCGCCATCCCCGCCCTCCTGCTCAACCACATCTTCCCCGAGCACAACTGGGCCCTCCTGTGGATCCTCCTCGGCGGTGTCCTCGCCTACTACATCCTCCGCAACGTCCTCTTCCACCTCAGCAAATTCACCGTCGTCCGCGTCGGCGAACATCTCTGCTTCACCCTCCGCAATCGCCTGTTTGAAAACCTCCAGCAGATGAGCCTCGGCTTCTACCAGCGCAATCAGCCCGGCAAAGTCTCCAGCCGAGTCATGAACGACAGCTTCGTCATCCAGACCTTCATCCAGGACGACGCGCCCAAATTGATCCAGAACGCGCTGATGTTCCTCGTTGCCCTCGCCATCATCTTCGCGATGAGTTGGAAGCTCGCCATCGTCTCCGTCATCGTCCTGCCCCTCCACCTCGTGGTCTACCACGTGTTCCGCCGCCCCATCAAGAAAGCCAGCGGCGCCGCCCAGGAACAACTCGCCACCGTCCAGGGAAACCTCATCGAAAAAATCCTCGGCGCCGAAGTCGTCAAAGGCTTCACCGCCGAAGACCGCGAGAAAGACTCCTTCCGCGACGCCATCGATCAGTCCCGCCAGTCACAACTGCGCTCCAAGCATTTCCACGTCATTCAAAAAAACATTGCCGACTTCCTCATCGGGCTCGGCCTCGTCCTCCTCATCGGCTTCGGCGCATACCAGGTCCTCCAGGGACAGATGATCGCCGGCACCTTCATCAGCTTCTACGCCTACGTCTGGATGCTCTACCCCGCCGTCATGGAATTGATCAACGGCGTCGCCAAACTCACCCGATGCTCCGCCTGCGTCGACCGCGTCTTCGACATCCTCGAACACCCCGCCGACTTCGTCGATGGCTCCCGACGCGGCGTCCCCATCGCCGGACGGCTCAAATTCCAGAACGTCTCCTTCCGCTACGGCGACGGACCCCCCGTCCTCAAGAACGTGTCCATGGAAATCCCCGCCGGGCGCGTCTGCGCCATCGTCGGCCCCTCCGGCTCAGGCAAGTCCACCCTCGTCAGCCTCGTCCCCCGATTCATCGACCCCGGCACCGGTCGCGTCTTCGTCGACGACATCCCCGTCAACGAATACACCATCCGCCACCTCCGCCAGTCCATCGGCGTCGCCTTCCAGGAATGCTTCCTGTTCAATAGCTCCATCTTTGAAAACCTCCGCTACGCGCGACCCGACGCCACCATGAACCAGATCATCGAGGTCGCCAAACGCACCGGCGCCCACGAATTCATCGCCCGCATGCCCAGCGGCTACGGCACCATTCTCGGAGAAGAAGGCATGAGCCTCTCCCGCGGCCAGAAGCAGCGCATCACCCTCACCCGCGCCATGCTCAAGAACCCGCGCATCCTCATCCTCGACGAGGCCACCGCATCCATCGATTCGCCCAGCGAAGGTCAGATCATCCCCGCCATCCTCGAATTCATGAAGGGCAAGACCACCCTGATGATCACCCACCGACCCGAACTGCTCAAACACGCCGACGTCGTCCTCCACCTCAATGAGGGCCGCGTCGATTACATGGGGACCCCCGATCACATGCCCCCCGATGTCATCCTCAGCGATCCCGATGACCAACCCGTCGACCCCCCGCAACCCGCACGCCCCACCGGCGGCGCCTGGCGACCCTTGGCCGCGTGGCTGCTTATCGCCGCCCTCACCTGCGCCGCCCTGTTCAACAACACCGCCCACGCTCAGGATGCCGCCGCCCCCGCGCGCCCCACCGGACACTTCATCGCCCAGCCCGGCCTCAGCCCCATCGAAATCGAAGAGCTCATCTTCCTCGCCATCACCCACGCCAAAATCCAGCTCGGCTACCGTAACGCCGGCGACGCCATCGCCGAGACCCTCCCCTCCCCCGGCGTTCGCCTCCAGCACGTGCAGACCCTCGCCCGATCCGATGGCGACACCCTCCACCTCTTGCAGATCGGATACCAGTTCTTCCGCTCCCAGCCTCCGCACATCTGGGCCGCCGGCATCACCCAGACCGACGCCGCCACCACCGCCAACGCCGATCTCACCGTCCTCGAAAAACTCTTCAACGACAGCCGCGCCCAGCTCGACGCTCAAACCAAAGCCCTCAAGCCCGCCGACCTCGCCACACAGAAAATCAACCTCAGCTACGCCGACGCCGCCCGTTGCCTCGAGATGCTCAAGGTCTTTGGCTACACCGTCGCCGCCCCCGGTTCACCCGTGAACCCGCAGCAGGTACCCGTCGTCATGCAGATGCCCCCGACCCAGCTGCACAAACTCGTCGGCGGCGGCGATCCGAAAAGCGCCAAATTCAAAGACTTCCCCCTCACCGATTCCGACCCCATCAATGATCTGATCGTCTTCTACAACCCCGCCAAGCCCGAACAATACTCACAGGTCCTCGACAAGGTCCGCACCCTCATCGACGTCCCCGCCCGACAAATCATGATCGAAGCCATGGTCCTCGAAATCGCCGAAACCGGACTCGAAAAGCTCGGCGTCAAATGGGAACTCGAATCGCCCGGCCGAAACATCACCGACGTCGTCATCGGCCGTGTCCCCGCCTTCACCTCCAGCGAGACCCCCACCCTCGAGATCGGCCTCACCGATGTCTTCGGAGAGTTCCGCGCTTCCATCGACGCGCTCATCCGCGAAGGCGAGGCCGAAATCCTCTCCCGCCCCCATGTCCTCACCCTCGACAACCGCATGGCCTACTTCAACGTCGCCCGGCGCATCCCCGTCGTCACCTCCGTCAGCGCACCAAACTCCGGCACCTTCACCGTCAGTTTTGCTGAGAAGGTCGCCGGTATCACCCTCAACGTCCGACCCCGCGTCAGCGCCAACGGCGAAGAAATCAGCATGCAGGTCGTCGCCGCCGTCACCAACGAAGTGCCCAACGAAGACGTCGTCGTCGAAAACAGCCTCGGCGATGAGATCGCACGTTCACCCACCATCGCCGAACGCGAGGTCCGGACCTACACCCGCATCGCCAACAACACCCCCTTCATCATCGGCGGCCTCATCGCCCGCGACGACCTGACCGATCGCGACAAAGTCCCCCTCCTTGGCGATATCCCCATCGTCGGCGAACTGCTCTTCCAGAACCGCGACAACCGCAAGCTCCGCCGCGAAGTCATCATCGTCATCACGCCCTATGTCCTGCCCGAAGATCAGGTCATCGGCCGCAACCTGCCCAAGGACAAGGACGCCTTCGACAGCTTCGGTCACAAGCTCTTCCGCGATGCCTACCGCATCCGCGCCGAGGACGTCTTCGACCTCACCTTCCTCTACGAAAATCAATACCTCATCCACATGCGCGGCCTTGCCGACCGCGTCATCCGCCGCAACTTCACCGTTGCCGACCGCTACCCCTTCAACAAATTCGCCGGCGGCCGCATCCCCGGCGAGGAAATCCTCGTCTACCGCCAGATGTATGAAGTCATCAAGCGCCTCGGATCCGATGAAACCGTCGATCCACAGTTGATCATCTTCCTTGTCTCCGATGACCAGAGCGAAAAGGGTTTCACCGTCCGCTACTTGCAGGACTACCTCGCCGAGGCCGCCGGACTCGAGCCCCCCCGCGACCCCGACGCCCGGTCCCGCTTCTATCAACGCCACGATGTCGAGGATCTATTCGATCGCCTCGACGGCAGAGCGCTCGCCCTCACCTACACCCTCCGCAGTGCCGCCAGCGTCCAGTCCATCCTCTCCCAGCCCGTCCCCGCCGTCAGCATCATCGAGGTCGAGGCCGACGACTGGGGCGAGCAGCTCTGGCAACTCAATCAGCCCGACGACGACGGCCACGAACGCTGCACCATCCTCCTGCGCGAACCGGCCGACCTCACCCGCCTCAAGCGCGCCCTGCTGCTCAAGCAGACCGTTCAACTCAACGCCAGCCGTCAGACCGTCTCCCTGCGCAACTTCTCCATCGGGCGGCTCCTGCTCATGCCCTCCGTCGCCGAAGAAAAGGTCCACCTCATCGACGCCGACACCGCCCGCTACTTCTTCCTCACCGAGCACTACTACCCCGCCTTCCGCGACGTCCTCACCCGCGACATCGAAAGACTCAAATCCGTCCTCACCTCCGACCGCTACCGCCGCTACACCACCAACGCCCCCAAAGCCCCCAGCGAACTGCTCAATCTCCCCGAAAACCTGGAACCGTAATCCCCCTGCCCGAGTCAACGCGGCGTAGCTGCAATCTCGCGCTCAATCCCCCCAACGACTCGGATTGATCCCCTTCGCCTCCGTCCGCATCCCCTCCGGCTTGTGCGGCTGAACCCACTGCGCGTGCGTCGTGTTCAAAGGCTTCAAATACGGCTTCGCGATCTCCGGCGCGCCCTCAACCAAGCCCGGCGCCCACTCATCCACCGGCTGAATCGGACCCGCCCACGACGGACGATACCCCAACTGCACCAACTCCCGCGGTTGCTCATCACGATTCGCATGGCTCCCGTGCAACAACATCGACGACACAATCACCGCCGTCCCCGCCGGCGCCACCAGCGTGATCTCCTCCGGGTGGCTCTTGTACCGCACATACGGACTTGCATCCGCATGGAAAGACAAATGCGTCCGCGGGATCAACCGAAACGGCGCTCGGTCCGGCGTCAGCTCATCCAGGTAATAAAGCACCCGCAACAGCCGCGCGCAGCTCCCCTCATACCCAAACAAATCCGACCCGTGCGGCTGACCGTCCGTGTGTATCGAGATCCCCGGCGAGCCCGGCAGCGTCCGCTGAAAAAACCCCGCGTGAACAAAAAGTCATCGCCCAACACGTCCGTCAGAAACTCGATCATCGGCGGGTACCCGATCAACTCCGCCACCGCCTCGCTCAACCACTGCGGCTGCGTTTCCGATCGCGTCTGGCTCTGGCTGTAACTCGTGTGATACATCTGAGCATCCGCCAACTCGCGCTTGATTCGCGCGATCCGATCCGCATCCAGAATCCGAGGCAGCACCACGTACCCCTCCACCTCCAGATGCCGAATCTGCTCCGGCCGAGACATCGACGAAAAATCCGTCTCGTCAATGTTCATGAACCCGATCTCTTCTTCCGGATCGATCTTCGGAACCTGTGTCATCGCGTGTCTCTCCTATGCACGTGCCGCCTCGCGACCCGCGAGGCCCAATCGCCCTGCGGTTCCCCGCAGTTTACTTTAGACTCTCCACCGTTGCCCTGCCGAACCGCACCCCACAGGAGCACTCCCCATGGATCGTGTCCTCGCCTTCGGTTGCCACCCCGATGATGTCGAGTTCATGGCTACCGGCACCCTCGCCCTCCTCGCCGACCGCGGCTACGAAATACACATCGCCACCATGACTGGCGGCGAGGTCGGTTCCGCCACCCACAAGTCACAGGAGATCCGAGACATCCGACTCGCCGAAGCCGACGCCGCCGCCAAAGTCATCCACGCCCAATACCACTACGCCGGCAGCCGCGACCTCGAAGTGCAATACGACGATGCCCACCGCAAAATGACCGTCCGCATCATGCGACAGGTCGATCCCCACATCGTCCTCACCCTCCCCCCATCCGACTACCTAGCCGATCACGAACAGACCTCCCTGCTCGTCCGCAACGCCGCCTACATCGCCTCCGTCCCCCTCTACGACTGCGGCGTCCCCGCCACCCCCGCCTCACGCATCCCCCACCTCTACTACTGGAACGCCGTCAACCTCACCGACATCTTCGGACGCCCCCTCCCCCTGCACTTCGGCGTCGACGTCACCTCCGTCATCGACACCAAACAGAGAATGCTCGAGACCCACGCCTCACAAGGCGACTGGCTCGCCCATCACAACGACTACAACGCCTACCTCGAACTCATGAAGGACTGGTCCCGCGCCCAAGGCAAACTCATCGGCGCCGAACACGGCGAGTGCTTCATCCAACACCTCGGCAACGGCCACCCCGCTGACAACATCCTCGCCGAAGTCCTCGGCCCTCTCTGCATCAACCTAAACTGACCAAATCGCCTCCCCCTTCACGCCCGCGCCGACATCAACCGAGAATAAGATCAAGTCAAGTCCCCACAACGATTTATGTCTGTCTCGTTGGCCGGCAATCGCTTGATTTTCAGTTCGGCTGCCGCTCATTGCCGCATATCGGCTGCCGCTCATTGCCGCATAAATGATGCCTGAAATTGTCCACATGTCTACCATTCATTGCATAAATGCTGGTACGCTAGGCAGTAAGAGATTCGGTTCAGTGCCTAGGAGAAAGGAAACGAACATGTCTCGTCGCATCTGCGTCTACTGGGCATACGTCGGATCAGTTGCACGAGCAGTGGATGAGCGAAGTGGTGGCGGACAAGGGCTATCACAGCAACGAGACGATGGTGATGCTGGATGAGATGACGATCCGCGGGTACGTCAGCGAACCGAATCGAGGTCGACGCCGTTGGCGGGGTAAGGCCGAGGCGTGCGAGGCGGTATATGCCAACCGCCGACGAGTGCGCGGCAATCGAGGCAAACGTCTATTGCGACAGCGCGGCGAACTGTTGGAACGACCGTTTGCGCACTACCTGGACCAGGGCGGGATGCGTCGCTGTCATTTGCGTGGTCGACAAAACATTCTCAAACGACTGCTGATTCAGGTCTCGGGATTCAATCTGGGTCTGGTGATGCGTCGCTGGCTGGGCGCGGGCACGCC
>NYZD01000164.1 GCA_002685935.1 Planctomycetaceae bacterium
ATTCGTGATCGACAATGTGTCCGTTGCGCCTTGGCCACCGCCATCGACCGTCAAGGCCGGTCCACCCGTTCCGCTAACGTTGATCGTGTCGTCGCCCAGGCCAGAAGCCACCGTCAGCGCTTCGCTCGCCACCGTGACTCGCTGCAGCCCATCCACATCGACCGTTGCCGCCGTTCGATTCACGGCGATGGCGTTTGCGCCCACATTGCCGTTGACGATGACATGGTCGCTGCCGACTCCACCGCTGACCGTCAACGTGGCGTTCGTGGCCGTGGTACCCAATCCGCTAAAGCTGACTGTTGGGTCCGCATCGTTGGCTCGAACTGAACCCGACGTGGCACTCGTCGGCGTCACGGACAGCGTGGTATCACTATTGCTACCGGTAATGGTGATCGACTCGCCGGCCAAACCGCCCGCGGTCAAATTCAGATTGAGGAAGCTGCTGGTGCCACCTAGTTCGGTGACGTTGAACGTATCGGCGTTCGTACCGCCACCGGCCACCGTCAGATTCTCGACACCTGTCGCATCGATCGTGGCACCCAAGCCGGAAACCTGGTGTGTGCTCACGTTCACACCAATAACCTCACTTGCCGTCGTACCATTGATCGTGGCGGAATCCGAAGCGGTCGGATCACCCGCCGCCAAACGAATCGTG
Source organism: Planctomycetaceae bacterium (assembly GCA_002685935.1). Lineage (GTDB taxonomy): Bacteria > Planctomycetota > Phycisphaerae > Phycisphaerales > Zrk34. The sequence continues at coordinate 656 of NYZD01000164.1, forward strand.
CCGCTAGTGATGTCGTGTGTCAGATTGACGCGGCTGTTCAAAGCGATCGTTGATGTGGCCACCGTCACCACATAACTGTCATCCAAGCCGGTCCCTTCGGCGACCAGCGTATCGCTGCCGCCGTTGTTATCGAAATCGACGGTGCCACCCTGCCCCAAGTTGGTATAGCTGATGGCGAGCAGCGTGTCCGTGCCGTTGTTAAGTCGAACGGTACCTGCGTCGTCCGCGGCGCCAGGCGTGTGGGTAAACGTGTCGCTAATCGCTGTGCCTTCGATAGTTAGCGTGCCATCGCCAGCTTCGCCATTGAAAACGACACTTTCACCATTGGTGATCGTGAGAGTCTGAGCATCCACCACCAACGAACCGGCACCGTTGATGCCGCCCGTCCAGTTCGCGTTCGTGCCACTGGCCGTCACGGTGTCGCCGCCGCTCGCGTTGTGTGGGCCACCGTCCACGGAGACCGCAATCGTCATCAGATTCACATCCACATCGATATCGTCGTCACCAGCCAGACCGTTGATTGCCAGGGAAGTCGCGTCGGTGAACGAAATCGCCGGACCGCCATTGACAGAAACGGTAAAGTCATCCGTACCGGTGCCAATCACGGTGATGTCGTCATCCGCATTGGTCCCGTTGATCGTCACGCCCGCGGTGGCGCTAGAGAATGTAATCCCCACGGCTTCAATCTCGTCGTAGCTGACAGTGTTCCCGCCACTGGAGACGGAACCCTCGTCGGCCTGCGGACCAGCCGTCAAGCTGACGTTGTTGGGGGCGTTGACATTCAACGTGTCGCCGACGGCACCCGTTGGATTGCCACCCAACACGGTGTAGTTCAAGTTGCCGGCATTGAGCAGATTCAGCGTCACGGTATCGCTCGCATCATCCAATTCGACACGCACGCCTTCAATACTGGTGATCGTGTTCGTACCCGCAGAGAGGCCGCCGGTGATATTGAAGTTGCCCGCGGTATGCGTCGTAGTAATCGTGTCTCCCCCAGCCGTACCGCTGACCAGGATCGTATCGGTATCGGCACCACCGTCGATCACATTCGCGCCACCGCGTGCATCGATCAAGTCGTCTCCGGCACCGCCGTTGATCGTGTCCGCGCCAGCACCACCAATCAACGTATCGTTACCTGCACCACCATTTAGAGTCGCATCCGCTGACAAGTAGTCGTCGCCTGCGCCACCGTTGAGTGTGATGGTGACAATGCTCTCAACGCCAACGGCCGCCTTGATCACGTCGTTGCCATCGTTGCCGTTAACGATCAGGTCGTCGGCAACTTCAACGCCCGAGAGATTGACGCCGTAGGCAAGCCCAGCCACGGAGACGAGGCCAGCACCAGCTGACGTGATATTCAAGCTGTCGGCCGTCGTGCGACCATGAACGGTCACGTCATCCGTAGCTGCATCCGCAGTACCCAAATTCATATTCAACACGGCCAAGTCGGTCGATGATAGATCGTTGACTGTGATATTCTCGACGCCATTTTGACCGTTGATATCAAGCTGTTCGACACCGGCAATATCCAAGTTGACCGATCCTTGTGTGCGATTGAGGAGCAACCGTCCGCCAACCGCCGACAACGTAACGTCCTCGGTGGCCAATTGTGCGGCTGTGGCACCGTTGAACACGACAACGTCAGTACCACCGCCATCGCCTTCAATGGTGTCACTGCCATCGTCTTGGTTCCAAGTAAAGGTGTCGCTGCCGCTGCCGCCAAAAAAGATATCTGATCCAGGACCACCTACTGCCGAGTCATTACCGTCACCACCTTCGAATCGGTCATTGGCCGAACCACCGGTCCCGACATCGTCACCTGTGCCACCAATAAAAGTGATGCCGACATTGGTGACGCCCGAGGCATCTCCCGTGTCGTTGCCAGCTCCACCATGGAACGTCGTCGGCAGTGGACTCGCGCCTGACAGCAAGTTGCCGGTGATCGTGAACGAGTCATTGCCGTCGTATCCGAAAACATCCAGGCGATCCAAGTTAGTACCGAATTGTACTGCGGCACCAGACGTGGCGCTGGTACCGTTGCTGGTCAAGATGTCGTTACCGGCACTCCCTCGGACCGCCATCACGTCGAACCCACCCGTACCACCGTTCACCGTGAACGCCGTATTTGTAATCCCCCCGAAGGTGATTTCCGGATCGCCGGCGGATGAATACAGACGCCCTTGCCCGGCACTGCCCAGTTCCACGTTGATCGTGTCGTCGTTGGTCGTACCGGTGGCGTTAAGCGTTTCATCACCACTTCCCGTAATCAAAACGGTACTCAGATCGCTGGCCGCGCCCACGTTAGTCAAATTGACTGTGTCCGCGCCACCGCCATCGGCATAAGTCAAGTGCTCGATCCCGGGCAGGCTAATTGTTCCACCCAGACCGGTCACTTGCTCTGTCAACAAATCGACACCGACCACGTCCGCACCACCAGTTCCCGTCAGATTTACGGTGTCCGAGGCCGATGGACCGCCACCGGAAAGCGTGACGCCACCGGCATACGGATGCGTGCCGGTCAGTCCAAACGTGTCATTGCCGTCATAGCCGTTGACGGTCAACGAATTGATCGTCGTGGGAACGATGGGTGCTCGCCCGTTGAGCGTGACGGCGCCGCTGGCCGCCACGGTAACAGTATCTTCGGTTGCCGTGCCGTTGACCGTTAGGCTGGCTCCAGCCAAGCCAGTCACGGAAATCTGCTCGGCCGACGTCACGCCCGAGTAGTTGATTGGCAGTGAATTGGCCAGGAACGTTCCCACATCCGCCGCCGCGCCTGGCGTTGACGAGTAGGAAGTCGCGCCGGTGAAGGCCAGCGCTGTCGCCGGTCCTGCGTGAAGCAGCGTGCCGTTGTAGTCGATCCCTTCAATGGATCCGTAGGTGATCGTGACTGGCGTAGCACCGGTGACCGTGGACGCGGTGGCGTCGATCGTGACAGCGGTGGTCGCGGCGATGTCCCTAATGCGAAGTTCATCGGCTCCCAGGTCGCCGTTAACCGTGATCCCGGTCAGGCCAGTCGGAATGGTCGAGTTGTTCACGTCGACTACATCGTTGCCGCCGCTGCCGTTGATTACCAGCGTGGTCTTCTGCGAAAACTCAATCGTTTCAAAACTGTCGACGGCGACGAAACCGGTCAGATTCCCTGCGAAGAACGAAGCTGCCACACCGCTGTTGGGTCCGACAGTGTAGCTGATCGCGTTGCCAGCAGCAGTTCCGTTAACGGTCAACGTGGCCACGGGTACCGAGTCCTGTACCGGCTCCAGACCGGTGAAGTTGATTGTCATCGGCGTAGCACCAGCGTAATCCAGGCGCCCCGCGTCGGCGGTGGGGCCGGGCGTGTACGTCTGGCCGGTAAAGACGACGTTCATCGGATCACCGGTCACTTGCAGCGTGTCGCGTCCCACACCGCCATCGTAGAAGATGGGCGTGCCAATCGCGGCCGTACTGGAGTCGACTAACAACGTGTCGTCGCCTTCGCCCGATAGGATCTCCAACGCAGCGATTTGGCTGTAGTTGATCGACTGGCCCAACGTAATCGCGGTATCGGTCACGGTGAACGGATCGTTCCCCTGGTCCTCGCCGTCACTCTCGCCCGAGCCCAGGGCTACCAACGTGTCGACGAACCTCTGGCCGGCCACGCCGGTATCAAGCCCGGCGAGGTTGTATGTTACGCCACCCGGTAACCGCTTCGAGGAAACCTCGAAGCGATCGACACCCGCGTCATTGCGCAGATTGATCGTGGCGAAGCTGGTTACCTCGATCGGCGAGCGGTTGTCGATCGAGACCCGGGCCGGAACGCCCGCCGCGGGAGTACCTGGACCAAGCGACCAGGTGTTGTCGGCCTGATCGTCAGTCACCGTCAGCTCGTCCGACGCGTTGACACCGATCATCTCGACGGACTCGATATCCCGGTAATCGATCGCTTCGTTGCCGCTAAGCGAAATCGTGCCGTTGTGGTTGCCGGGACTGGTGAAGTTCGGGCCGACGGCCATGTCGAGGTTCGTGAAGTTGATCGTCAGACTCGCGTCCACTCGCAATACGTCGCCGCCGTCGCCACCTTCGACCTGCACGGCCAAAGCTGCCATGTCAGGTGCAGCGATGATCAGGTCGGCGCCGCCACCGCCCTGAATGATGACTCGCTCGCTGTTCATCGGGTCGGTGTTGTGCGTGTAATTCGTGGTTTCACCATTGATCGTGATCGCCGTTTGGCCGGCGGTGAACGAAGTTTGTTCGTCGATCGTGATCTCGTCACTGTTCTCCGTGCCAACGACAGTCAGCGTATCCGAGCCGGTGCCGCCGTCGATTGTCCGCGTCTCGATGCTCTCGAAGTCCAACGGCAAACCACTGTTCAACACCAACGCGCCGTTATCTCCGGCAGCCGGAGTAAACAGGATCGTATCATCGGTTCCCGCCACGGCTTCATTCAGCGTCAGCGAATCGGCACCACCAGCTCCATCGAAGGTGACGTGTTCCACGCCGTCGAGTGTGATCACAGAGCTTTGGCTGGTGATGTCCAGCACGCCGTTTTCCGGTCCAGTTGAGGTGTATGTTGCCACGTCCGCGCCAGCACCGCCGGTTACAATCACCGTGTCGCTTGCCGATGGCAGCCCGCCATTGACCGTCACATTCACATCCCAGGCTGCATTGTTGGGAGCAGGTGTTTGAATCGCAATTTCGTCACTGCCGCCCTCGGCATTGATGGTCAGGCTGGGCGTGTCGATGAACAACAACACCAGGCCATCGTTAACTGCAACGGTGAAGTCTCGGACGCCATTGGTGCCGGCGTGCGTCGAGACATCACGCGCGATAACGGTAATCGAATCGGCACCGTTGGTACCGTTAACGGTGGCGCCGCCAGTCGCCGTCAAGGCATCGATCGCTTCAATGCGATCGAACGTCACCGGCTGGCTACCCGTCACGATAATATTACCTTCGTCATTTTGCGCACCGGGATTGACGGTCACTGCGGCCGCACCCGTTACGACATTCAGAACATCGCCCGCCGCACCACCGCCAATCGGGTCGCCGCCATCGACGGAGATTGGGACAGTCGCCGATGAGGTCACGTTGAAGAGGTCGCTGCCATCGCGTCCCGACAAGAACAAGGCATTGATGTTGGTGAAGTCGATCGGAGTCCAGGCGGCGCCACCCACGGTGAGCGCCGCAGCGCTGCCAGAAGCGGTAATCGTATCAGCAGCGTTGCTACCGATGAAGTTCACGCGATCGACGTTCAAGCCCGCATCAACCGTCAGACCGCCCGCAGCGTTGTTGAAATTCGTCACACTGATCGACGGGCCACCGCCGGTGATCGAAGCCGACGCAATACTGGTCGGCTCGAAGTTCAATGTGTCCGGGCCACCCGTCAGGCCGATGTCGATCGTATCAACGTCGTTGTTTCCGATGTCGGCACCATTGAGAACCACGCGGAGCACGTCAGTCGTCGCACCGTAGTTCGTCACGTCGTAATCGTTGGCCGTTCCACCATCCACACCGTTGACCGTCAAGTCCTCGATGCCATCCAGCGTGATCGGTCCGCCGACAATGCCGGCCACGGTACCCAAGGCAAAATCGATCGCCACGGGGCCGTTACTGGCATCGTTAACGGTCACCGAATCACTTTGCTGATCCGAATCGCCACCGTTAACCGTCACACCAGCGGGGAACAACGCGCTGGATTCGATCGTGACGGTGTCGTTGCCGCCGAGCAGGTTCAGTACGAGCGAATTGCCCGCTGCATCAAAGCCCGCGACATTCGTGACGTTGCCGTTGACGGTCAACTCCGTCGCCGTCAGCGTCACGGTGTCGTCATCGGCGGTACCCGTCACAACTAGCGTCGTGCCGTCGTACGTGACTGTTTCAAAATTGCTGTAGGATAATGGCAGTAGGGAATCGACCTGTACCGTTCCCGCGCCGGGACCCGCTGGCGTGTGCGCGTAGTTTCCGGCCGTGCTGGTCGTCAGGGTGTCCGCGGACGCCTGGCCCTGGGCATCCATTGAGACACTTTCCACGTCATCTAAATCGTACGTTGTCAGCGACGTAGCCGTCACACCAATGTCCGCACTGCTGGCAGTGAGCGGCGTAAACGTAACGATGTCATTCACAGCGTCGACGCCCGTGATCGAAACGGAATCACTGTCCGCGGTCGATCCACCGTCGATGTCCACATTGTCGATCTGCCAATCATCGGTATGGGCGACAACAATCGTGTCCGACCCCAGGCCGGCAGCCAACGTCACACTATTGTTGTCCGAACCCAAGTTCGAGAAATTGATGGCCGGTCCAGCATTGACACGGGCGGTTCCAGCCAGCGCTGCCGTACCGGTCAACGAAATTGCGTCGTCGCCGCCGGTGCCATTGACCGTCAGCAGATCCGTTCCCGTGCCGCCACCGCCGTCAACATTTAACGTCTCGGTATTCGTGTAGTTCACCGTCGTGGCAGGCGAGCCAGCCAGGGTAACAATCGCCGTTCCCGCGTCGGATGAGGCTCCAGGCGTGATGGCGTAGGTGTCACCGGCGTTGTTGGTACCGGTGAAGTTAATCGTGTCACTGGCCGAGGGGTTGCCACTGTCGATGTTCAACGTGGTCGGTGCGATGGCGTTGCCGGCGGTCGCGCGCCCCGTAACGGTGACCGTGTCATCACCGTCACCCAGGACCAACGAGACACTGTCGAGTGCGGAAAGGGTCGCATTCGCACCGGCCACCACTGTAGCGCGGGCGAAACGTTCGATGTCAAACGCAGGCGAAGTGAATGAAATCCATGGCGTATCATCGGCGGTCGGAATCAATCCATCGCCATTGGTAAAGTCCACCACGGCCGTATCGGCGGCATTGGTCCCCAACACCGTCAAGCTGTCCGTGTCGCCTTCGCTGCCGTCGTTGAAGTAGAAGTTCAGATCTTCGGTACCGACGAATTCGACAATCACGATGTCATGGCCATCAGCGGCATTGGTACTACGAATCTGGCCAGCACCATCGGTCGTGGTCGGTGCGACCACGATGTCTTCGCTGACACCCGCGCGGCTACCGTTGGCCTCGTACGCCACAGTCGCCGTGGCGTTGTCCAGGAAGACGATACCAGGCTGCCCGGCTGCCGTCGCGTCGCGGTTGACATTGCCGTAGAAAATATCATCGACATCCGCACCACCATCGACTTTGACGTCGATGTCCCAACCCGCCGCCAGAATATCGTCGGCATACGGATCGAGCGTGATGTCGTCAGCGCCTTCGAACCCAAACACGTTCAGGAAACGCGTGTCCAACACAAAGATTGGATTGCTGCCGTTGATCAGCAGCGCGAATTCTTCCTGGCCATCAATGTCGCCACCCGTCGCAAAATCGGCGTCCTGGCCATTGATCAGGAAACGATCGTCCTGGTCAGTGCCGGGGTTGTTCCCGTTGTCGCCGAGGATGTTGACCGTGTTGTTGCCCGGTGTCACCGTCAACAGTTCGATGTTATTGTTCGTCGCGGGCTGCGTGGGTGCCCCACCGATCGATGACGTGATCGAGACGTTGGGTGGCACCGCCTGGTCACTGAAGATATTCGCTTCCGCCGGAGTGGCGACATTCAAGCGGTCGCCCACCAGGGCTGGCCCCGCGGGTAGCGGTGGTGCACCACCGTTGATCTGGAAATGCGTCACTATCGACAATGCGACCGTCACATCATCGGCAACAACGCCGATGTTGGCGGCAGTGCCAGCTGTTCGTGTCCCGACTTCTTCGCCGGTGTTAACAATGATCTCAGGCGTATCTGCGGGAGCCGAGAAACTGGCAGCCACAAAGTTGGTCTGCAGCAAGAGATTTGCCGCCGAACCGTCGCCAACATTCGTAATCGTGACACGTGAATCAGTAATGTCGATATCGTCAAACGCGGCATTGGTTTGACGTACCGTCGAATTGCCGATGTTCCCCGGATTCATCGCGTCGCCCACGATATCCGTGGCACCATCGCCGCTGGCATCAGGAAAGCCGTCCCAGCCCGAGGCTGCCGGTGTCCCGATCCCGTTGTTTTCCGTCGGCGCGTTGATCACCAACTGGTCCGAAGGCGTCACGCCGCCACCGCCGTCAAATGACAAACCGGTGGCTTGCGCCAAGCCGAGCAAGTTCAGATCGGGACCGGCGGACGGCGATGTCGTCGCGGCGAAGCCGGGATTGTTCGCCGCGGGACCGATCGTGTTGGTGTCGATCATCGCGTCGCCGTCCAAGAATACATTCGCTTCGTTGGCCGAAAACGGCGTCACGCTCAAGACGTCATCAGCGGTTGAACCGGATACGCGGATGTCATCCAGGTTGGTCGCTTCGCCGATATAGTTTACTTGCTCGACCTGATCGAAATCCAAGCCGTTGGCTGGGTTCGTCGGGTCGCCACCAAGGCCGGGATCCGTCAAGACCGTCAGATCCGGTCCCGTCACGTTCACGTCGCCGCTGGCTTTCGTCGGATCGGCATAGACAAATCGCACACCCGTAGCGCCGGTGCGGGATACAGTGTCGAGCGTCACATCCAAGTCGACAATGTCGCGGTCATTCAAAGTTGCACCGCCTTGGGCGCCACCTTCGATGATAAACTGCGTTCCGGCAGCCACAGGCACGACGTCATTGGCACCAAAGTTCACGTTGAATTCGTCGTTACCAATGAATCCTCGGAACGTATTGATCGCGCCAGCCTGGACAATGTTATCCGTCGTGGTGTTGATTTCGATATTGAACGTGGCGTCGCCGAAGAGCGAACTCGCATCGCCATCTTCAATCGTCGTGGTCTGGGTTGCCGTGGTGTCATTGATGTTGTACGTGTTGTCGTCAGTGGCATCGTTGCCCGTGCTACCGATCAACCGGAAATCTTCCAATGTGCCGGCGTTACCGGCGTTGGAAGCATTCAGACCCAAGTCGACCACATTTACGTTGTAGAGCACATCGTCGACCAGCGCCGCGGCGTTGAACTGCACTCGAGTCTGCTCGCCAGAGGCGGTTTGATCCAGCGTATAGACGTCTGGATCGCTGTCCGCGTAGTCCGACAAGTTCAACAGGTCGTCGTGGGCACCGGTATCGATCCGAACCTGACCGAGAATCGCATCCAAATTTCCAGAGAACAGGTCGGTCGTCACACTAGAAATGTTTATCGTATCATCACCGCCCTGCGTGGCCAGATTGTAAATCGTGCCGACACGAGTGGTGTTGATATTGATCGTGTCGCCAGACGCCGCCACACCATTGCTGGAAAAGATCGTGACATTTTCCACCTGATCGCCGGCACCATACTGCACGTCGTCCGTTGCCGTGCCTTCGCCCGTGATGCCTTCGATCGCGCCACCGGCAGGCGTGCCGGTAATGGTCACGGTATCGCCTGTCGCGTCACTCGAATCGATCACGTACAGGCTGTCGCCACCACCGGCTTCGTCGCCCGCGGGCGCAACTTGAACTGGCACGGCGATGTTATCGACTGTACCGGCAGCCGAAAGCCCATTGCCCGTGCTATCCAAAATAAAGGTGTCCGCGCCAGCACCGCCGAATAACATCACAGTGCTGGTCGCCGTGAGCAAGGCGCTTGTGCTTCGCACAACAATGGTGTCTGCGGAACCGTCCGTGTTGGTGTTGCTATCGCCATCCAATCGAATGGTCGCCAGCGTATCTTCCAGCGCGTCTAATGACGTCAGGTCGACAGTGTCGCCGCCACCCATGCCGTAGATCGCCATATTCGCGTAGGCGTCGGCTGCGAAGTCAAACGTTTCAAACGGCATTGCACCCGTTTGCCCCGTCACACGCGTGTTACCAGGCACTGGGCTGTCAGCGATGGTGATCGTGTTGGCATTGTTGTCGCCCAAGACAGTCAGCGTACCGCCCGTCGTACCACTTACGGTGATCGGCTCCAATCCTGTGAAGTAAAGCTGTAGCGAGCGCCCCGTAGTGGTGTTCGAGGTGGTGATTTCCCCCTGCAGATCTCCAGCGGTGTTGCCACCACCGGCACCATTGCCCATGGCGTAGGTCGTGTTGGTGACTTCGGCATTGGCAGCGGCGACATCCAAACGATAGTCGATCGCGTCGGTTCCGGCGCCACCGTTGAAAGCCAAACCGGCCGTGCCGGGCAAGAGCGGGTTGTTGCCGACACCAGGCGCAGTGCCCTGGACGATCGGCAAGCCGTTCAAGTCGTCGATGACCAGCGTATCATTGTCGGCCGAACCGTTGATGGTGAGCGAATCGATGCTGGTCAACAGCTGCCGCGAGATGACCGTCGTGGCGGCACCGCCC
>NYZD01000165.1 GCA_002685935.1 Planctomycetaceae bacterium
CCGACGTGATCGCCGGCGTGAGATTTACCGACGGCGAAAAACAGAAAGCCGCCTGATCATCACTCATCCACAGGATTTGACCATATCTCCGCCGTTACCCCAGAATCTACTATCCGCCCATCCCCCAGACCACTGGAAATGACCAAAACAATGCCCTGCCGGGTCCAATATGGCTTCCCTATGAACGCCCGCACCCACCGCACTTACACCATGCCCCCGCCCAATCTTGTGATTATCGCAGGTTCCCCCAACCCCCGTGACCGAACAGACCAACAGCACCCGTCACTCTGGGAAGACCATGCCGATCACACCGATGCGCCCGCTCGCGCTGCCGCCCCCTACCCCTGCGACGCCCCCAGCGCCTGATCCAGGTCCGCGATGATGTCGTCAATATGCTCGATCCCCACCGAAATCCGCACGTAGTCGTCGCTCACCCCCGCCTTGTCTAACTCCTCCGTCGTCTGCTGAGAATGCGTCGTCGACGCCGGATGGATCACCAGCGTCTTCGCGTCCCCCACGTTCGCCAGATGAGAACACAGCTGACACGCCTCAATGAACTTCCGCCCCGCTTCGCTGCCCCCCTTGATCCCGAACCCGAGAATCGCCCCCGCCCCCTTGGGCAGGAACTTTTTCGCCGCCGCATGGTCCGCGTGGCTCGCCAGACCCGGATAGTTCACCCACGTCATCAGCTTGTGACCCTCCAGGAACTCCGCCACCTTCTGCGCGTTCGCACAGTGCCGCTCCATCCGCAGGTGCAGCGTCTCCAGGCCCTGCAGAAACAGGAACGCATTAAATGGACTCAAACACCCGCCCATGTCCCGCAACCAGTGCGTGCGGCAAGTGATGATGTAACACAACTGGCCGATCACATCATGGAACACCGCCCCGTGATACGACGGGTCCGGCTCGGTGAACATCGGCCACTTCGCCGGCTCCGCCGTCCAGTCGAAATTCCCCGAATCCACAATGCATCCGCCGATGCTCGTGCCGTGCCCGCCAATGAACTTCGTGCACGAATAAACGTTGATATCCACCCCGTGATCGAACGCCTTGAACAACGCCGGCGTCAGCACCGTATTGTCACAGATCACCGGCACCCCGTGCTCGTGCGCGATCGCCGCGATCTTGTCATAGTCGTAAACGCAGTTCTTCGGATTCGCCACCGTCTCGTAATACAACGCCCGCGTGTTCTCCCGCATCGCCCCGCGAATCTGCTCCGGATCCGTCATATCCACGAACGTCACCTCGATCCCCAGCTTCCGAAACGTCTGCGCGAACAGCGTGATCGTCCCCCGTACAACGCCTCCGCCGAAATGAAGTGCTGCCCCGCATGGCAGATATTCAGAATCGACGCTGTGATCGCCTGCTGACCCGAACTCATCGCCAGCGCCCCCACGCCACCGTCCAGCGCCGCCATCCGCTGCTCGAACACGTCCGTCGTCGGGTTCATCAACCGCGTGTAGATGAAACCCATCTCCTGCAGCGCGAACAGGTCCGCCGCATGCTGGGTGTCACGGAACACATAACTCGTCGACTGATGGATCACCGGCGCCCGCGACCCCGTCGTCGGGTCCGGCGTCTGACCGGCGTGCAGGGCGAGTGTTTCCAGACTGTAGTTCAGGCCTTCATCTGCCATAGCGCGGTTCCCTTCTTTTGGGCCAGAGATGCCAACCCGCCGCGGCGACGCGGCGGGGCAGAAGTGTAATCCCCCGCCCCAGACCCCGCAATAACCCCGCCCCACTACTGGCGTTCAAACCCCGTCGCCCCTAGTATACTCGCCGAATCCACCCTCCCCGGAGCCCCCAGGCGCATGGCCAGCACGCGCGACATCAAAAAACGCCTCAAAGCCGTCGACAACATCAAGCGCATCACGCGCACGATGCAGTTGATCGCCACCTCCAAGTTCCAGGCCGCCCTCCGCCGCGCCACCCAGACCAAACCCTATACCGAGCAGATCGCCCGCCTCGTCGCCCAGGTCTCCGAGGCCGCCGGCGATGTCGAACTCGATCACCCCCTCCTCCAACCCCTCGTCGAGCCCGCCGGCCGCGAACTCCTGCTCGTCATCTCCTCCAATCGGGGCCTCTGCGGCGGATACAACGCCAACATCCTCCGCACCGCCACCGGACACCTCAACGACCATCCCGATACCGAAACGCAGCTCGCCGTCGCCGGACGCAAAGGCAGCGCCTTCTTCCGCTTCGCCGGTCGCGACGTCACCGACACCCACAACGAGCTCGGCGACCCCCCCGCCTACGACCGGGTCAACGCCATCGCCGCCGATTACATCGAGCGCTTCTCCGCCGGGCAGTTCGATGCCATCCGCATCGCCTACATGCGATTCGAATCCGCGTCACGCCAGACCCCCCAACTGCTCACCCTCCTGCCCCTGCAGCGACCCACCGCCGACGACGCGCCTCAACCCGACTCCCCCGGCCGACTCGCCGATTACGAGTTCAGCCCCGATCCCCAGTCCATCCTCGCCGAACTCCTGCCCGTCACCGTCAAGACACAACTGTTCCAATGCTTCAATGATGCCACCGTCAGCGAACAGGTCGCCCGCATGGTCGCCATGAAAGCCGCCACCGACAACGCCGGCGAAATGGGACGATTGCTCACCCGTCAATACAACCGCGCCCGGCAGGCACAGATCACCACCGAGCTGTCCGAAATCGTCACCGGGGCCGAAGCACTGAAATAGCCGCGCGACCCGATGCCGCCGCGCGTCCGACCTCCGTTTCGTTCTGCCACGTCACCTCACCTCAGGTGCAATCGACATGGACGTCTTCATCGACAACGATCCGTTCACCACCTCCCACACCCAGCTTGGCCGCATCATCAATGACGCCGCCGACAAAGTCGCCCCCGCCCGCCGCATCATCGTCGAGGTCCGTCTCGACGGCGACGCCCTCGACGACGACCAGCTCGCCGCCGCCGAACCCAACGACGTCACCGCCGACGAAGTCCAGTTCATCACCGCCGACCCCTACGAACTCGCCCGTCAGACCCTCCTCGAAGTCCAGGACCGACTCGACCTCGCCCGCGACGCCCAGCAGCGCGCCTCGGTCAAACTCCAAGCCGACAACGCCGCCGAAGCCATGGACAACGTCCGCGAAGCCATGGCCGTCTGGCAGGTCGCCCAGGATTCACTGCTCAAATCCGCCCAGCTCCTTAACATCCCCCTCGACGATATCGAATCCGACGGCCGATCCGCCTCACAAACCATCACCCTCCTCGCCGGACGACTCGCCCAGATGGGCGAACAACTCAACGCCCGCGACTGGATCGGACTCGCCGACACCCTCGGTTACGAACTCGACGCCACCGTCGACCAGTGGTCCGCCATGATCGACACCGTCGCTCAACACATCCTGCAGCTCAAACAGGATGCCGGCTAACCCGCCCCGCCCATCACATGTCCACCGCCCGCATCGATCGCATCATGGAACAGGCCTCACAGGCCCTCGTCGCGCGCGACTACATCAAATGTGAATCCGCCTGCCTGAAGGCCATGCAGCTCGCCAAGGAATCCGGTGAATTCGAACGCTACGCCCGCATCCTCCTGCCCCTCCAGGAGGCCCGCCGCCAGCGCCGCCAATCCGCCACCGACGCCGGTGTCTTCATCCTCACCGGCAAACGCCTCCAACCCAACACCATCCTCCGCCGCCACCGCGCCGGCTGCCTCCTGCTCACCGATCCGCCCTACTCACTCGAAGACGAACGGCAACTCCGCCACCTCGCCGCCCGCCGCCGACGCTTCATCGAAGTCCAACGCCTCAATCAAGATCAGCTTCGCAGCCTCTACCTCACCGCCATGGAAGATCAAGGCGACGCCGCCCTCACCAGGATCCCCGCCGACCTGCCCCCCGCCCGGCAAATCGACGCCCTCGAACAAATCCTGCTCACCACCGCCGATCACGAAATCACCCACCAGCAACTCGCCGCCGCCGCCCGCCGCGCCGCCACCGCAACTTCCCCCACCTGATCTTCCGTCAACGCTGATGTTCCCACCCGCCGCCAAAGTCCGCGCGCTAGCCATCGTCTTCGGACTGGCGCTGATCCTGCCCGCCGGCGTCCGCGCCGCCAAACCCGATGCCCTCACCGCCGTCATCCGCAACGCCCCCGCGCACGGCATCGTGCTCGAGCAACTGCCGCCGACCGGCGCCTGGAAGAACGTATCAGACCTCCGCGCCATGCTGGACGACACCGAAATACCCGCCCAGTTGATTCGCCTCGAAGATTCCGTCTGGCTCGCCATGAAGCTGCCCGGCCCCGGTGATTTCACCATCTCCCTCACACCCACCGCCTCCGAATCCTTCAAGCCCGTCCGGGGCCCCGCCACGTTCGCCAACCGCTGGTACGCCGTCGCCCACGATCCCGCCCGCCAGGCAGGCCTCCCGTCTTCGTTCAGATTCCCGCCCGACGCCAAACCCTTCGACACCTTCAACTGGAACGACCGCGTCTACCACAAGCAGCTCGGCAGCTTCCACCTCCGCAACGATCCCAGACCCCGACTCACGGTCGTCTCGGATGGCCCCCTCTGCCGCGTCGTCCAAACCCGAGCCCGGTACCTCGCCCACGGTGGCAGAAAACACCGCGCACGCCCGCGCGCCGTTTACACCTGGTTCTACTTCCACGATCTGCCCCTGCTCCAGGTTCACTCGCGTTTCCAACAGCAACGATCATTCCAATGGGATGAACTGCACTTTCTGGAACTCAATTACCCCGATGCTCGTTTCGACCGCTGGGCCGGGGCCGCCCCGGGCTCCGGTCCGAGGCCCGGACCATCTGACGCCGGCCAATTCAAAGCCGACCAAACGTCACGCAGATTCACCGACTGGGCCATGCTCAAAGACGAAAACGGCGCCATTGCCATGCTCCGCGCCGGCCACATGCTCATATACGACGGCCGCGGCGGCTACGGCACCTACCTCCACGCACACGCCAACAAAGCCTGGGCCGGCTCCAACCAGACCCACCGCGACACCTCCGCCTGGCTCTGGATCGGGCCCTCCGACCAACCCGAGCGGGACGTCGCCGCCGCCCTCGACCATTTGCCCGCCGGCGCCGACGTCCGCGTCTATCCCACCGATCTCCTGATGAAGTTAAGCACCGCCCACAACGACCCATCCATCACCGCCCGCCAACGCGTGCTCGCCCAGAGCCGTCTCGAAGCCGGCGCCCTCGATGATGCCCGCCTGCTCCTGCAAGGCGCCGAACCCGATACCTGGTCCACGTTGCGCGCCGACCAACTCGCGTTGACCGTGCGCCCCGCCCCCGACGGCCTGGCTGGCTTCCATCTCGTCGATCTGGAACACGCCCGGGAACTCACCGCCGAGAATCCGCCGCCCCTGTTCACCGTCACGCTCCGCAACGTCAAGTCCGGACAGTTGCGCCAACTCCAATCCCATGCCGGCTGGGACCGCTTCAACATCACCTCAAATGCCGACCGCCTGACCCTCAACTGGATCAACCGCGGCCAACACGGACTGCGCATCGAGGCCGAGGCATCCGCGCATCCCATCCACGCGCGCATCACTTGGGCATTCAACGTCGCCCACGACGATCCCGAATGGGGCGTGTGGCGCGTCGTCTTCCCCCGTTTGGCGCTGCGGCCCTTCGCCCCCGAAGTCCACGCCCTGATCCCCCAGGCATCAGGCGTGGTCAAGGAGAATGTGTTCCGCGCCCCCATGAACTTCCGCGGCACTTACCCCGACCTCTGGACCACCATGCCCTTCCTCGCCGCCTACGCCGCCGACGGTACCGCCGGCTTTTACCACGCCTTCCACGATCCCGCCGCCTGGGTCCGCGAGCTGAGCGCCAGTTCCGATCCCAACGCCCTGACCCTCGCATTCGACACCCCTGCCCCGAACATGGGCCAGCCCGGCATCGGCTTCCACCCCGCTGGCCAAGCCGTCTGGCAACTGTTCC
This sequence comes from Planctomycetaceae bacterium, assembly GCA_002685935.1. Classification (GTDB taxonomy): domain Bacteria; phylum Planctomycetota; class Phycisphaerae; order Phycisphaerales; family Zrk34. The sequence continues at coordinate 5,929 of NYZD01000165.1, forward strand.
GCGGCGACTGGTTCGACGCCGCGAACATCTATCACCGGTGGGTCACCAATGAAGCGCCCTGGTGGCCCCGCCTTCACCCAAAACACCAACGGATCGATACCCCCCAATGGATGCGCCAAGTTCCCCTCTGGGGAATGCTTCGGGGCGAGCCCCTCCACGCCGTGCCCGCCGGACAACACTTCGCCCGGACCATGGACCTCCCCGTCGCTTTCCATTGGTACCACTGGCACCAAATCCCCTTCGACAACGACTACCCGCACTACTTTCCCCCGCGCGAGGGGTTCGCCGATGCCGTTGCACAACTCCAGGATTCCGCCGGCCCCATCATGCCCTATATCAACGGACGCCTCTGGGACACGCGCGACGACGGAACGCAGGACCGCCACTTCACACTGCACGCGCGCCCGGCCGCCGTAAGGCAGATGGATGGGTCGGTCAAGACCGAGTCATACAATTCCACGGAGATTGACGGCAGCAACGTCAAACTGGCAGTGATGTGCCCCGCCACCGATCTGTGGCGCAACCGCGTCAAGCAGATCGTCCTGCGACTCACCAACGAGTTCGGCGTCAAGGCGGTCTACATCGATCAGGTCGCCGCCGCCGCCCCCGCCCTCTGCTTCGACAAGACCCACGGTCATCCCCTCGGCGGAGGCGGCTGGTGGGTCGACGCCTACCGCCGCATGCTCACCGACATCCGCCAGCAATTACCCCCCGACGCAATCCTCACCACCGAATGCAATGCCGATCCCTACCTCGACCTCTTCGACGGATACCTCACCTGGCACTGGCAACACGATGGACAGGTCCCCGCCTTCTCCGCCGTGTACGGCGGCGCCATACAACTCTTCGGCCGCGCCTACCGCGCCGGCCCCACCAGGGACCTCGCCCTCCGCATGAAGGCCGCCCAGCAACTGGTCTTCGGCGAGCAGATCGGTTGGATCGACGTCAACATCGTCAACGAACCACAAAACGCCGCCTTCCTCAAACAGATCGCGCACCTGCGCCATCGCCTCAGCGACTACTTCCACGTCGGCCGCATGGCTCGCCCGCCTACGGCCGACGATCCCATGCCCCAGGTCACCGCCGATTGGCAGTGGGACGGCATCTGGCCTGTCACGACCAGCGCCCTGCTCGCCGGCGCATGGAAACACAATCACGACAACCG
>NYZD01000166.1 GCA_002685935.1 Planctomycetaceae bacterium
CCGACGACCGCCGCATCCGCATGGCCCTGCCCTCGATCCAATCCGTCGTCAACCGCCGCGGCAAGCTCATCCTCATCTCCCACCTCGGCCGACCCAAAGGTCGGGACAAACCCGAATTCAGCCTCCGCCCCGCCGCCGCCCGACTCGCCCAACTCCTCGACCAGCCCGTCGCCTTCGCCGACGACTGCGTCGGCCCCCCCGCCCAATCCGCCGCCGCCGCCCTGACGCCCGGCTCCGCCCTCGTCCTCGAAAACCTCCGCTTCCACGCCGAAGAAGAAGCCGGCGACCCCGACTTCGCCCAACACCTCGCCGCCCTCGCCGACATCTACTGCAACGATGCCTTCGGCACTGCCCATCGCGACCACGCCTCCATGGTCGCCGTCCCCCAGGCCATGGCCGGCGCCCCCCGCGTCAGCGGATTCCTCATGGCCAGGGAAATCAAATACCTCCGCGATGTCCTCGATGATCCCCGGCGCCCCTTCATCGCCATCCTCGGCGGCAAGAAAATCTCCGACAAGATCATGGTCATCGACAACCTGATCAACATCGTGGACCACATCCTCATCGGCGGCGCCATGGCCTACACCTTCTACCTCGCCAAAGGCTGGAACATCGGCAACAGCTACGTCGAGGACGAACCCCGCGTCGAAGATGCCAAACGCATGCTCGAAGCCGGCGGCGAAAAAATCCTCCTCCCCATCGACGCCACCTGTGGTGATCGCTTCGCCCCCGACGCCGACACCCAGATCACCACCGCCGGCATCCCCGATGGCTACGAAGGCTTCGACATCGGACCCCGAACGTTCGGCCACTTCGGCGCGCCCATCTCCAAAGCCAAAACCATCGTCTGGAACGGTCCTATGGGCGTCTTTGAAATGCCCCCCTTCGACGCCGGCACCAACCACATCGCCCAGGCCGTCGCCGACGCCACCGCCGCCGGCGCCACCTCAATCATCGGCGGGGGCGACAGCGCCGCCGCCATCGAACAGGCCGGACTCGCCGACCAGGTCTCACACATCTCCACCGGCGGCGGCGCCAGCCTCAAAATGCTCGAAGGCGAGAGATTCAACGCCGTCGAACTCCTCGACGACAAATAGCCGTCGACCAACCCGCCACCTTGCGCCCAACACCAGACCATGCCCCTCAACCTGCTCAATAACCCGCCCCACCTGCCCTTGATCTTCCCCTCGATCCTCGGCGCCGACTTCACCCGCATCGCCGACGAGGTCACCGACGTCCTCGCCGCCGGCGCCGACGCCCTGCACGTCGACGTCATGGACGGCCACTTCGTGCCCAACCTCACCATGGGTCCCGACATGGTCCGCTGCCTCCGCAAAGCCTTCCCCGATACCTACCTCGATGTCCACCTCATGGTCACCCACCCCGAATCTTTCATCACCCCCTTCGCCGACGCCGGCGCCAACTGCCTCACCTTCCACATCGAAGCCACCGCCAACCGCGACCAGCACAACGAACACGACCTGACCGCGCAAATCCGGGCCGCCGATTGTCAGGTCGGTATCTCCATCAACCCCCCAACCCCCGCTGACGCCATCGCTCACCTCCTCAACGACGTCGACGTCATCCTCGTCATGTCCGTCCACCCCGGTTTCGCCGGCCAGTCCTTCATGCCCGAAGTCCTCGACAAGGTCCGCTGGTTAAAACCCCAACTCAATCCCACCACTCGCCTCCAGATCGACGGCGGCCTCGACACGCAGACCACCCCCCGCGCCCTCCAGGCCGGCGCCGACACCATCGTCGCCGCCAGTGCCATCTTCAAACCCAACAACCGCAAGGCCGCCATCCATTCCCTGCGCAGCCTGTGATCAGATCGACAACCAGCGCCGCCGTTCCCCGCCACCGACCCTCAGATCTTCTCCACCGATACCCGCCGCGCCGACCAGCCGCCTTCAAACACCGTGAACACCTTGAACGAGAGTTCCTCGGGATACTGAAGCGTCTTCGACGTGCCCACGCTCGTGATCAGGCTGATCCCCTGCCAGTTCGCGTCGATGTCCTGCTGCCAGTGTCCCGACAGCACGCACGACACACCATGCCGCTTGAACAATTCGATCAGCTTCCCCCGGCGTGACACGTTCCAGTAACTCTCCGCTTCGCCCGGGTGGTAATTCATCAAAGGCCAGTGCATCACCACGAACCGGTGCTCGCACCCCGCCGGCGCCCCCGATAGCGCCGTTTCAAGACAGTCCCACTCCGCCTGCCAGTTCTCTTCGCCGAAATCAGCCCGCAGATACGTCCCATGCGCGCCGACCATGAACAGGCTCTTGTGCGTCATCGAAAACCGAACCGGCAACCCGCGCTCGATGTACTTCCACGTGCCCGACGGACGGCCCTGCTCGTGATTCCCGATCACCCCGTAGTGCGGCACCTTCAACGCCGCCACCGATGTCTCGAACGCATCCAACTGCGCATCGGTCTCCTCGGTGTCCGCATCATTGATCTGATCGCCCCCGAACACCACAAAGTCGATCTCATTGGCGTTCACGTGCGCGATCGCCGAATCCAGTCGCGCCTTGTCCGAGCCCGGTCCGTCCAGCCCGAACGGACTGTTCATCCCGATCTGAGAATCCGTGATAAACGCAAAACGAAAAACATCATCGCTCATGCCAAAACACTCCCTGGGTTCAGAACATTCAACACAATCACAATCCACTCATCCACACCGAAGCGCCGCCGCCGTCACCCCCCCACGATCACTGGATCTCCTGCAGGCGGAAACTCGCACCCCCCGGATGATTGGTCACACGAAACGTCAACGTCGACAAATCCGGCGTCCGCAACGTGATCGCCTTCGGAATCAGGGCACGCCCCTGCGCCGACCTGCTCGCCGCCCTCTCCATACTCCTCCCCATCGACTTCACCGCCGACGAAATCATCGCCGTGCAGATGATCGCCGTCGCGCAAACCACGATCGCAATAAATAAGCTCGAATGTTTCATGACTCAATGCCGCCAAAGATGAATCGCCATCGACACAAACAATACCACAAGCCGCCCCGAACCCAACCCCTCACGCCCGAGGCTCTACCGCCCACCGCCTCAACATCCGCTTCCCCCGATCCGACAACGCCGCATACGTCTCCCGCGTCAGCTCCACGTGCTGATCGATCGCGAACCAGCGCTTGCAGTAGCACGTCACGATCTCCGGCCGCGGCGCGTCCGACGGGTTCGCCGTCCCCCGATGCAGCGTCCGCACGTCCTGAATCCACATCGATCCCTTCTTCAGATTCAACCGACGCGTCGTCGAAAAATCCCCCGTCGTTAACAAGTCGTCGTACCGCCCCTCCAGATCCCCCTCCGCCAGATACTGCGTGCACGGCAACACCTCAATGCTCCCGTTCGCCTCCGACGTGTCCACCAGCGGATACTTCACCCCCACCACCGGCACCCGACCCAGATAAACCCCCGGTAGCTCCGACCCCAGCTTCGTATCCCGATGCCAGTGCTGAAAATCCGTCCCCGGATAAGGCGTGTTCGAATGTGAACACGTGATCACATAATCATCCGTCTGCCAATACCGATCCAGAAATGCCAGCACCACCGGATGCTCGTAAATCGCCGGGTCCGCGAACGGCTCCACCCACGGAATCGTCATCGTGTAACGGCCCTTCATGTTCTGCCGCCCCCGACCCGTCGCCACCTCCCCATGTTCCTGCGACGCGCTGATCGCCGTCTCCCGCGCCACCACCCCCGCCATCAGCCGCTTGAACGCCTCATGAATCCGATCCACCCGCGCCGGATCAATCATGTCCTCAAACACCACAAATCCATTGATCCGAAACTCCGCCAGCTTCAAACCAAAATCAACATCATCCACCGTGATCGGCATCAGCTATCCCTCCGCGACCCGTTAATCCGCATTGCCATCGGTCTTCTCCGCCCCATCCTGCTTTTCCTCCCGATCATGCCGGTGCAGCGGCTTGCGCACGTCGGGGCAAATCGCCTTGTTCGTCTTGAAGATCGCCCCGCAACACGCACATTGCCACACAGCATGATTGGCAAGGCAAACCAACGACAACACGCACAGCCACACCCCCACGCCGATCCATATCGCCACGTTGTCCAAATCCGTGTCTTTCAGCAGCCACTTCGCAATCAGCGGAAACACGAACCATCCTACCGCTGCCATGACGCCGACAAGAACATTCCACCCGTATCGATCATTATACCAGCACGTATCCCCGCAGAGCGGGCAGATCACATCGCGCTCCACGCCCGATGCGCCCCGCCGCCTCCCCTCCGCGCCGCCTCCCACGTCCGTTGTCTCCGGCGACCCGTCCCGATGCGTCCCGCATCCCCAACACGTCACCAACGTATCGTCAACACGCTTGCCGCACTTCGAACATTCCCATGTCATCAACCGGCCCGCCGAGAGAAACGCGAATCAACCACCTCCAAAACCCCAAACCCAGCCCATGTTACCCCAAACAAAACCAATCCGCCCTCAGCCCAAACCGTCCCGCCTTCGCTCTGGGAATCACAGACCCATCTGACATCACAGCCTTTCGATAACCCAATCAATCCGATCGGCGCCCGGCCCTGCCGCCCGACACGATTCCCCGCGCACCGCACATCACGACTTCGCCGCCCGATCCACCACCATCGCCGCGATGTCCCGCGCCGCCAGCGCCGCCGCGTTGTCACCCGTCACCAGCCGTCGCGTCAGTGCCCCTTCGATCAAAATGATGAGCCAGCGCGCCAGATCATCCGGATCATCCACCCCCAGCCGTTCCGCGGCCTGTCGTAAGAATGCCTCGCCGTTAATGTAATGCTTCGCTGCCTCCTGATGCACCGGATCGTGCCGCGATGGAAACTCCGCGCACGCATTCAGAAACTGGCACCTCTTGAAGTTCTCATCGTTGAAATACTCATCCAGCACGTCGAAGTAACCCAGTATCATCGCCCGCGCATCGCCCCCAGATCGCTCCAGCAGTCGGCGTTGAAACACCTCGTTCTCCCACTGATCGCGCAGACGAATCGTCTCGATGATCAGATCGTCCTTGCTATCGAAGTGGTTGTGGAACGTTGTCTTCGTTACCCCCACGTCACTGATGATCCGGTCAATCCCCACCGCGTGATACCCGTACGAAAAGAACAGATCCATCGCGCGGTAGACAAGTTTATCGCGCGTGCTCTTCGGCGGGTTCCCGTCCCCGAACAATTCGTACGCCTGTTTTTCATTCCCATCGGCCACGCTCAGGCTCCGTAAATCCACATCTTGACTCATAGTCAACCAGAACTTGACCTCGAGTCAAGCGGCGCAGCTCCATTCCACTGCTAGGCTGTGACGATGAAGTGGACGCAAACAAACCCACACTTTACCTCATGCCCAGGAGCCGCATCATGACCGTCGCGACCCAGACCCACACCGACTTCGACCACGCCCGCGCCGAATCCTTCGCCAATCGCATGGTCGACAACATCAATCAAGCCTCGCTCGCCCTCATGACATCCATTGGTCATCGCACCGGCCTCCTCGATGCCCTCGCCCGACTCGACTGGCCCACCAGCGATGCCCTCGCCGACGCCGCCGATCTCGACGAGCGCTACGTCCGCGAATGGCTCGGCGCGATGGTCACCGGTCGCATCGTCGATTACAACCCCGACCGGCGCACCTACCAACTCCCCGCCGAACACGCCGCCTGCCTCACCCGCGACGCCGGCGGCGACAACATCGCCCAAACCATACAGTGGTTCTCCGTCCTCGACGGCGTCGAAGACAAAGTCGTCGACAGCTTCAAGAACGGCGGCGGCGTCCACTACTGCCATTTCGATCGCTTCCACGAAGTCATGGCCTCCGAAAGCGACATGACCGTCGTTGGCGCCCTCCGCGAACACATCCTCCCCCTTGTCCCCGGCCTCATCGACCAACTCCACGCCGGCATCAACGTCCTGGAAATCGGATGCGGCAGCGGTCGCGCCACCTGCCGCCTCGCCGAGCTGTTCCCCAACTCCACCTTCACCGCCTACGACCTCTGCGACGACGCCATCGCTGCCGGCCAACAAACCAAACAGGCCAAGGGCCTCACCAACGCTATACTCGCCGTCAACGACATCACCCACCTCCGCGAGTCCAGCGAATTCGATCTCATCCTCGCGTTTGATGTCATTCACGATCAAAAATCCCCCGCCGTCGTCCTCGAAAATGTCTATAGCGCCCTCAAACCCGGCGGCGTCTTTCTCATGCAGGACATTGCCGCTTCCAGCTACCTCCAAAACAACATGGACCACATGTTCGGGCCTTTCTTCTACACGATCTCCACCATGCACTGCATGACCGTCTCCCTCGCCCAGGGCGGCCAGGGCCTCGGCACCGTCTGGGGCCGCGAACTCGCCGTCGAAATGCTCGACCACGCCGGCTTCACCGATGTCAACGTCCACGAACTGCCCCACGATGTCATCAACAATTACTACGTTATGAAACGCCCCTGATCCCGGATGCCGCGCCCGGCCCCATCAAAACGCCTGCGGAACGTTCGACAACACATCGTCCCGCTGGCGCTCAAACCCCGGGACCAGCAACACCTGGAGCACCGCGCGCATCCACTCCCGGCGACCGTCCGGCAACCCCGACCCAAACTGCACCGTGTCGTCAGTGTGAATCACAATTGCCTCGCGGCTCTGATCCGACGAACGCGTCTTCGAATCCTCAATGTTCACCCGTTGCACGCGCGTCGGGTCGAATCGCCGCCGCAGGGACAACACCCCCACGCCCGACCGCGCCTCCGCCTCGTGGCTCCCGATCCGCACCACCACCTTGCCCGCGACGCTCAAGAGCACCGTGAACGCCAGCATCGCGCCGATACACACAAACGGAATCAAGAAAATACACATAAACAGCGTCATCCCTAGCGACATCGGCTCGTCAGAATCTGGTGCCGGAAACCAATCCGGCAGCGGCCCGATCAGGTGCGTGTACAAACTCGCTGCCGCGAGCAGCACGAAGATCGACACGATCCCGTTCCAAAATCCCGCCGCGAACACCGACCCCAGGAACGCCGTCACCGACCGCATCGACGCACACACCACGATCTCGTTGCCCCATTCCCGGACCCGACACCCCCGCGGCGCCTCGCTGAGCACCTCGTCGATCGGCCTCGACGACGCGACGATCTCCGACAGCGGGAAAAGCCGCTTGCACGCCGGGCACAACGCCACCCCTTCCTTCACGTTCACGTGCGCCGCCTCAATCGCCTCACCGCAGGATGGACAGTAGTTCACGCTCATCTCAGTTCGTGTCCCTCATCTGACCCACCGGCGCCAACCCGCCCTCGATCATCCGATCCCACTTCAAGTCGACCCCTTGTCCAAGCCGATCTCTACTTCTATAATAGGTCTCGACATGCAGCGCCACCGCATAAACATCATCGGCATTATTATCATCGACCCCAACCGACGGTAGGGCCCACGATCTTGCATCGAGACTCAAAGCCCTGCCGATTGGCGGGGTTTTTTAATGGCCCAGCCGTCCCAACAGCATCCACCCGCATCGAGCAACACCATGACCGACTCCAAAACCGAACAACGCTCCTACAAGAAAACGCTCAACCTGCCCAAGACGTCCTTCGCCATGAAGGCCAACCTTGTCCAGCGCGAGCCCGAGTTCCAGAAACGCTGGGCCCACATCGACCTCTACCAGCGTCTCCGCACCGCCCAACACCCCGCCGGTCCCTTCGTCTTCCACGACGGCCCCCCCTACGCCAACGGCGCCATCCACCTCGGCCATCTCCTCAACAAAGTCCTCAAGGACCTCGTCGTCCGCACCCGCACCATGGCCGGCTTCGACGTCCCCTACGTCCCCGGTTGGGATTGCCACGGCCTGCCCATCGAACACAAAGTCATGCGCGACCTCGGCGACAAAGCCAAAGACATGAACGCCATGCAGATCCGACGCCGCTGCCACACCGACGCCGAGAAATTCGTCAAGCTCCAGGCCAAACAAATGCAGCGCCTCGGCACCCTCGCCGACTACGACAACCCCTACCTCACCATGGACAGCAGCTACGAGGCCGCCACCCTCGAAGTCTTCGCCGATCTCGTCGCCAAGGGCTTCGTCCACCGCGCCCTCAAACCCGTCCACTGGTCCATCGCCAATCGCACCGCCCTCGCCGATGCCGAACTCGAATACGAAGACCGTCAGGACACCAGCATCTACGTCGACTTCGAAGCCGCCGATCCCGCCGCCGTCTACGACGCCTTCGCTCTCGCCGGCGACGACCGCCCCGATCAAACCCCCTGTTTCATGATCTGGACCACCACCCCCTGGACCCTCCCCGCCAACCTCGCCATCGCCGTCCAGAGTCACTTCGACTACGACCTCGTCCGCCTCGATGGCAACATCACCATCGTCGCCTCCCGCCTCGTCGACCACATCGTCGACCTCGTCGACGGCGCCAAACTCCAGCGCCTCGCCACCACCACCGGCGACAAACTTCTCGGCCTCACATACCGCCATCCCTTCATCGACCGTACCAGCCCCGTCGTCGACGCCGACTACGTCACCCTCGAAGACGGCACCGGCCTCGTCCACACCGCGCCCGGACACGGCGCCGACGACTTCAACACCGGACACCGCTGCGGTCTCGATATCTACTGCCCCGTCAAAGACGACGGCACCTTCGACGACACCGCCCCCGACTGGCTCACCGGACTCGACGTCTGGACCGCCAACGACAAAGTCGTCGATCACCTCCGCGAATCCGGCCACCTCTACCACGCCCACACCTTCACCCACAGCTATCCCCACGACTGGCGCTCCAAAACGCCCACCATCTTCCGCGCCACCGAACAGTGGTTCGTCGCCGTCGATCAACCCGCGGGTGACACCAACCAAACCCTGCGCGATCGCGCCCTCCACGTCACCGCCGACGATGTCAACTTCGTCCCCCAATGGGGGCGCAACCGCATGCGCGGCATGCTCGAATCTCGGCCCGACTGGTGCATCTCCCGCCAGCGCGCCTGGGGCCTGCCCATCCCCGCATTCTTCAATGAAGCCGGCGCACCTCTCCTCACCGGCGCCTCCGTCCGCGCCATCGCCGATCAACTCCGCGCTTATGGTTCCGACCACTGGTTCACCACCGAGCCACGCGATCTGCTCGCCGACTACGAGCCCGCCGCCGACCCCGACGCCCCCGACTGGGCCGCCTCCGTCCTCGCCGACGCCGCCGCCCCCCTCACCAAATGCCTCGACATCTTCGACGTCTGGTTCGAGTCCGGCTCCTCCTGGAACGCCGTCATGCGCCAGCGCGGCCTCGCCCGACCCGACGACGCCCCCGCCCACTCCGATCTCTACCTCGAAGGCTCCGACCAGCACCGCGGCTGGTTCCAGCTCTCGCTGCTCCCCTCCCTCGGTGTCACCGGCAAGTCTCCATTCGCCACCGTCCTCACCCACGGCTTCATGGTCGACAAAGACGGCCGAAAAATGTCCAAATCCTCCGGCAACGCCCTCCAGGTCGAAGACCTCCTCAAGGAATTCGGCGCCGACGTCTGCCGATGGTGGGTCGCCACCCTCAACACCGACAACGACATCAAAGTCGATCACGACTTCTTCGCCCTCGCCGGCGAGGAATACCGCAAAGTCCGCAACACCATCCGATTCCTCCTCAGCAACCTCAGCGACTTCGACCCCGACACCGATCCCTACAACTTCACCGACGCCGACGCCGCCTCCGTCGACGCCTGGGCCCTCGGCGCCCTCAACGATCTCATCACCACCGTCACCTCCGCCTACGATGCCTACCAATACCGCCAGGCCACCGAAGCCCTCTTCAATTTCTGTAACGACACCCTCAGCGCCACCTACCTCGCCGCCGTGAAGGATCGCCTCTACTGCGACAAGCCCGACAGCCCCCGCCGGCGACGCACCCAGACCGCCATGCACCACGTCGCCGACGCCCTCATCCGACTCATCGCCCCCGTGCTCGTCCACACCGCCGACGAAGCATGGCTCTCCCTGAACGCCACCGACCTCAAAGACCAGTCCACCTGCGTCCATGAACAGACTTTCCCCGCGTCCATCGACGTCCCCGTCCACAACGCCTGGCCCGCCGTCGTCGCCGCCCGC
>NYZD01000167.1 GCA_002685935.1 Planctomycetaceae bacterium
TCGTGCTTTTCGGTCTGCGAACGAAATCGCAGCTCGTCGATGTGGTCGATGATCTCGCGGAGGTTGTAGCCGCTGGAAATCTTGTTTTTGATCTCGCCGAAGATTTCACCGATTTTGTATTCGATAGTGTTCGGTCCGCTGGCCCTCAGGTTGAAGCCGTTCAGGTAGGGAACGAGCTTCTGATTGACGAACTCCACCAGATCATCGCCGATCATCGCCTTGTTGTGGTCAATCTGCCCGTCTTTGCCTTTGGGCGCAGCCCAGCTTTCCCAGCGATAGGGCTTTTCGAGGATGTAGGTGTATTTCTTGCCATCAAGCGCTGCTTCGTCGGCGCGGTCCTGCTCCAGCCCGTCGAGGTATTTCAGAAACAGCAGCCACGAAGTCTGCTCGGTGTAATCGAGTTCGGTGGTGCAGCCGGCCTCTTTCCACAGCACGTCGTCGATATTCTTGAAGGCTTGTTCAAACATGATGGTGTCGCCTCGATGGTGGGGCCGGTTGATTAAGCGCCGCGATTGTCCTTGATCGTGAAGGCATCGACCGATCCTCCGGCGTAGTAGGTGGTCGCTTTGAGCAGGATCAGGGCCGGGTCGTCACAGAAGGGCTTGAGCCGGTCGGCTTTGGCAAGGGCGTCGTTGGTGCTGTCGGCGGCCCATTGCATATCGCGCACGCCGTCCATTTCCGCTGACTCGAACGGGGGTTCACCGACGGCGGCGGTTAGCGGGTCACAGAGATCGGGGCCGCCGGGCGCAACACGAATCCATGCGGTCACGATGCACCGTGTCGTCCTCATGCCCAAAGGATACCCGACGCCCGGCGGGGCCGTCGATTCAGTTCAACCGATTGCCCCCAAAAGCGCGGGGAGTTCGCTTCGGCGTCTCCCCGGGTTTTTTAACCACGAACATGACATGCCCCATCTCAGACCCCCACTTCGCGCCTTCAAATAGGCAAGGCGTGATCGTCGGCAGACCTTTCCAAAAACGCGCCGCAATCAACGTAAAGGGGGTGGGGGGCCGCCCTGAATCGATGCTGCATGCCGAATCACCAGATTCACAGCGCATCGTGGCCCGCATCGCGCGGCGGCGATCCCACGATGATGACGAATCCGACTCGGCGTCCGCCCGGCCACTCGTCGCCGCACATCGGATACTTCTTTCCCATCGGATGAGGATGTCATTTGGCATCGGTCACGTTGGCAGCGGCCTCACCCCTTCGCCGCTTCCACCATCGCAAGGATGCCCGCCCGTAGCGGCGCAGGGAGGGACGGCCAAGCGTCGATCAGCGGGGTCAGATCGGTGTCGTTTTCGATGATTTGCGCCAAGCGGAGCGCCAAGACGTCAGTGCGGTCCGCGCCCGTCTTGTCACAAGTGACAAGTTGTTCAGGTAGTTGTGGTGAATCCGCTTCCGATGTTCCCCGGATTTTGAATCCGGCGCGTCTGCCAATTCCGCCGCTCTGGCGCGGGTGGTATATCTTTACTCGATGGAGGCGGGTGTCAACTGCGCTGCCGCCGCGACTCGGCAATGCCGATCGTGGACATGGGGCAGCCCGGCAACGTCCAACGTCTCGAGTCGCCGTGCGATCTCCAGGGCCTTCACGTCTCGTCGGTCTTGTATCGTGACCGGACCCCGCTACAAACGAACTCGTCGCAGGCGGAATCCTGCCACGCGGGATCGATGCCGATCGACACATTGTCGCCGTAATAACCGGCGATGAATCCGCCGCGGCCGCGCCACAGTTCATCGAGCATCTGGCGCGCTTTGTCGCGGATCACCCGCTCGTCACCTCGAGGCAGCACCTGCTGAATGTCCACGGGACACCAGAAGGTGATACGACTGTCCTGCTGATAGGCCGCAAGCGTGTCGATGCCGTGCAGATCGGGCTGATCGAACTGCAGCACGTCGATGCCCGCGTCGATCAGACCCGGCACAATCGCGCGAATCTGCCCGCACGAGTGCATGAACACTCTCAGCCCAAGGTCGTGGGCCAGGCCGCAGAGCGTGGCAAATCTCGGCTGAAACTCCTGATGCCACAGTTCGGGGCTGATCAGCGTCTGCGTCTGCGTGCCCCAATCTTCGGGGAACATCACACTATCGGCGCCGGCGCCGGCAAAATTGCGAATCATGTCGGCGAGCATCACGTCGATCCGATCGTGAAGCGTGCTAATCCAATCCGGCTCCGTGACCAGGTCCATCAGGTATTGATCGAGCTTGCGCATTTTGCGGGCGATGTTGAACGCAAAACCAGGCATGTGCCCAATCAGCCAATGGTCGCCGTGTTCGACGCGAAGCTGCACGACCTCGGCGTAGTCCTCGGCATGCGTGTAGTCCGGAAATGTGTAACCGTCCAGATCGGACAGATTCTCCAGCACGCCCCTGACGACCTCGCCCTTCGAGGTGGGATCGATCCGGGACCACGTGTTGCCCCACTCGTCGGTTCGCTGCCATCGACCGTCGCCCAGCGCCTGCCAGTCGGTCGCGCGGGTGCGGGCCTTGCACCCGGCCCCCTTGAAGTCCGACCCGTCGAAAGACCGCGCCACGCGCGCCGGCCCCCCGAATTCAAGCGTCCGCCGAACAATCTCACGGGGTGTCATGTTCCCTGTCCTCCGAGTCCCGAGGTACCGGCCGACGCCGACTGCAGACCACGATATCGCGATGAGCATGCTGCGCCTACGATGCCTCGCTCGTCGCGCCGAAGCGGTCCCCATTGGGGCGGCGTGGCCGAACAGGCTGGCCCGCATCGCGACGCCTTGTGTTGTCGGACAAGACATCGCAAAATCATCTTCGATGAACTTCTTCCGGGGCAGGGAGCGGATCATGCTCAGAGCAGTCGTGGTCGGGATGGGTCCGATCGGCAATCGACATGCCCGGCTGCTCGCCGAAGACGACTCGGCGGAGCTCGTCGGTGTGTGCGACATCGACGTGACGCGCGCCGACGCGGCGAGCGAGGCATCGGGCGTCCCCGCGTTTAACGACGCCGGTCAAATGCTCCAGGCCCTGGCGCCGGACGTCTGCCACATCACCACCGGCGGACACGAATACGGTTCAGATCATTTTAAGCCCACCATGCAGGCGATCGAAGCCGGCTGTCACGTACTCGGCGAGAAACCAATCTCAAACGACATTCAACAGGCTCAGCAGATGGTCGAAGCCGCGCGACAGCGCGGCGTGTGCTACGGTATCAATCTCAACCATCGCTTCACCCCCGCCGCCACGTTGGCCAAACGCTGGCTGGATGAGGGCCGCCTGGGCCATCTGCTGTTTGTGAACATGGCGATGTGGATCGGCAATCCCGCCGAGTCGTCCCCCTACTTCCACATCAAGGCATTGCACCCCCACACCGTTGACGTGATGCGCCACTTCTGCGGGGATATCGAAGCCGTGCAGTGCTTTGCGACCCAGGCGCCCGGCAGGTCCATCTGGTCCACCGCCCAGTTCAATCTGCGGTTCCGCAACGGCGTGGTCGGCTCGCTGACCGGCAGTTACGATATCCAGCGCGGACATCCCATGGAACGCTGCGAAGTCGCCGGCACCGCCGGCCGCTTCGTGATTGACGACATGTGGCGCGAAGCCACCCTCTATCCGGCCGGCGATCCGATCAAACAGGTCTACACCGATCCGACGTTCGGCGGGTTCGCCGAGCAGGGCGGGTTCGAGCACACCTTCCGCACGCGCATCCGCCGCTTCCTGAAACAGGTCGCCGCCGGCGCGTCACCGGATGAAATCGACGGCTCCGGTGCCGACGGCCTGGCCGCCCAAAAGGTCCTCGCCGCCGCGATAGAATCGCTTGAAAACCGGTCCGTCGCGGTGGTGGATTGATTCGTGGATCGCGCGGCCGCTGGTTGAGCCGGCAGAAGTTGACGCTACCATCGGCGTCTCATCAACGCCCGTTGCGGGTAAGGAACGGATCATGATCAACGTCGCTGTGGTCGGACTCGGTAGCATTGGCAACACGCACGCCCGGTGTTACCGCGAGAATCGCTACACCAGGATCGTGGCCGTGTGCGACATCCTCCGCGAGCGAGCCGACCGCGCCGCCCAGGAATACAACTGCCCGGCGTTCTACTCGATTAAACAGATGCTGGCCTCGGACATCCGCATCGACGCCGCGAGCATGGCCACGGCCGGCGTCGAGAACGGCGGCGATCATTACAAGCCCACCATGGAACTGCTCAACGCCGGCATCCCCGTCCTCGGTGAAAAACCCATCTCCAACAAAGTCAGCGAAGCAAAGAAGATGGTCGCACTGGCCAAGCGCAAGCGCCTGCCCTACGCAATCGACTTGAACCATCGATTCACCCCCGCCGCCGTCAAAGCCAAGCAATGGCTCGACTCCGGCCGCATCGGCGAAGTCAACTTCGTCAACATGTACATGTGGATCAACAATCCCAATGAATCCAGCCCGCACTTCCACATGCGCGCACTGCATCCGCACTCACTCGACGTGATGCGCTACTTCGGCGGCGACGTCGCCCGTGTCCACGCATTCTTCAAGAAGGGCAAGGGCCGCAAGATCTGGTCGAATGTCCACGTCAACCTGCAGTTCAAGTCCGGCGTGCTCGGGCACCTCATGGGCAGCTACGACGGCGGCGGACCCGGCACCCCCTGGGGACTCGAACGCTGCGACATCATCGGCGCCAAGGCAATGGTCACCATCAATGACGCCTGTGAGAAGCTCATCTTCTCCCCGCGATTCTCCCTGGAACAGGAAATCTACGACCACCCCGGCGGCATGAAGAGCTTCGGCGACACGTTCGAATCCCGCATCGGCAAGTGGGTCGATGACCTGCGCAAGAAAACCAAACCCAGCGCCGTGGACGGCAAGGCAGAAGACGCGCTCAAGGCCCAACTGATCATCGAGGCCGCCATCGAGAGCTGGGAAAAAGGCACCGTCGTCGATCTCTAGGACCATCACGCCACGAAGGAACCACCATGAAACTCGGCGTCAATTCCGTCCTCTTCGGCGGCCACGACATGGCCACCGCGTTCAAATACGTCAAAGCCTGTGGCTACGACGGCATCGAGGTCTCCGCCATTAACTCCATGAGCGAGCACGTCGTCCTCGAACGCTGGCAGGAGACCGCCGCCGAGGCAAGGAAACTCGCCGACCAGCACGACCTGCCCATCCTCGCCATGGAACAGCCCTCGCAGGACCCCGACACGATGCAGCGAGGGTTCGAAGCCGCCGCCGTGATGGGTTGCCCCGTGATCAACTGCGGGCCCGGCGGAAAGACCGGCGACGAAGAATCATTCAAGACGTCCATCGACGCGCTGAACCAATTATCGGAAATGGCCGCGCAATACAACGTCACGCTGTGCGCCAAGGCCCACGTCGGCCAAGGCGTCCACGACACCCCCACCAGCGTGCGTCTGCTTCAGGCCGTCAACCATCCGAACTTCGGCCTCGACATGGACCCCTCGCACATCCACCGCGCCGATGAGAACCCCGTCGAAGCGATCGCCGCCGTTGTCGACCGAATTCGCCACGTCCACATCCGTGATTGCAAAGGCCGTCAGCAGGGCCCCGGTGATCCCGAGATGCAATCCAACGGCCGCGGCGATATCGACCTGCTTGGCTACCTCCGCGTCCTGCACCAATCAGGTTACGCCGGCCCCGTTGATCTGGAGATCATCGGTGCCAAAGAATACGAACTGCCCCTGTGCGTCATGATTGCCGCCGAATCGCGCGGACACATGCAGGCCTGTCTTCAGGCCTGTGGAGCCCGATGACCGACCGCACCCGTCGCACCGAGCATAAGGACCAAACAGAAAATGGCTAAGCGTACAAGTAAGACCAAACGACCCAACATCCTGCTCATCGCCATCGATTCGCTCCGCCGCGATCACATGAGCTGCTACGGCTACCACCGGCTCACCACACCTTACATTGATGATTTCGCCGAGCAGTGCACGCTGTTTGAACAGACATTCAGCCCCCACATCCCCACAACATCGGCGTACGCGTCGATGCTCACCGGACGCGATTGCTTCGGCACCGAAGTCGTCGCCCTCCGCCACAAGGGCGGCCTCACCAAAAAGGTGACCACGCTCCCGGAACTGTTACGACAGGAAGGCTACAACACCACCTGCGTCGGTTTCGGTGGCAACCCGTCCAGTCGCGGATTCAGCAGATACCTCGAATACGAACAATGGGGATCGTGGGCCAACGCCCCATTGGCCAAGGCCGACCTCCTCAATCAGGTGGCCCTGCCGGAGCTCGATCGGCTAAGCCGTTCATCCAAGCCCTGGTTTGTCATGCTCCGCCATATGGATCCCCACGCGCCCTATCTGCCGCCGCCGCCCTACAACCAGATGTTCTACAGCGGTGATCCCACCGACAAAAAGAAGCCCAATACGATCAAGCCGGCATTCGATTTCAAGCCCTTCGCCGACTTCTTCAAATCCTGGATGATGCCCGGCCTGCGCGATGCCGACTGGGTCGATGCCCAATACGACGGCGCGATCGCCTACATGGACGCCTGCATCCAGGTGATCTTCCAACGCCTCGAAGAGATCGGCGTGATCGACGACACCATCGTCGCCCTCAACGGCGACCACGGCGAGACCCTGCAGGAACATACATGCTGGTTCGATCACCATGGCACGTACGATCCCACCCTCGTCGTGCCCCTGATGATCCGTTACCCGCGCAAAGTCCCGATGGGACTGCGTATCCCCGGCATCAATCAGCACAAAGATCTCGTGCCCACGCTGCTGGATCTCGCGGGCGTCAAATCATCGCTGAAGTTCGACGGCCGATCTCTCATGAAACTCGTACGCGGCCAGGCCGCCAGCTTTGAAAGCGAGTTCTACATCACCGAATGCACCTGGATGCGCAAGCACGGCTGGCGCACGCCGCAATGGAAATACATTGAGGCACTGGAGCCCGACTTCCACTTCCTCGACGCCGTTGAACTCTACGACCTCGTCGAAGATCCGCTCGAACTGAACAATCTGGCCCGCAAGAACCCCGACGTCGTCGCCACGCTGCGCGACCGGATGAACCGCTTCATCGCAAAACGTGAAAAGCAGCTCGGCATCACCAACCCCATGCTAACCCAAGGCGACTGGAACGCCGGCGCGCCGTTTGCCTCCAGCCGGGAAGCGTACGCCGCGCTGCACATCGGCGACTCCAAGGAGGCCAAGCGCATCCAGGCCATGTCACGCAAATAAGCCGATCGCTCCCCGCGCAGCGTCCGTCATGTTTGACTCACCCGACCACGTGATCACGATCATCGGCCGAGGCCATTCGGGCACGCGCGCGATCTCAAAAACCCTCCATGACTCAGGCGTGTTCATGGGCGAACCGCAGAACCCGTCAAGTGACCTCATCCCGCCCGAGGACATGTACGAAGCCTGCCGCGTCATGGCCCACCACGTGAAGTATCGCGGCGACATGAGATGGGATCTGGCGAAACTGCACACCATGCCCATCGACCCCGCCTTCACCCGGCTGATCGAGTCGTTTCTGTCCAGCGTCATCGCCTCCGATGCGGCGTGGCGAGGCTGGAAGATCCCCGAAACCACGCTGTGCTATCCCTGGATCGCGCGACTGTTCCCCGATATCCGTTATATTCACTGGGTGCGCGACCCGCGCGATGGGATTCTCAACGGACACACGACCGACGATCTGGCGCGCTTCGGCGTGCCCTATCCTCGGACCGACAACATCTATCTTCAACGCGCCATCAGTTGGAAATACCAAGCACAGATCATGGCCGACACGCCGCGCCCCCGTCGCATGCTGCGCGTCCGGCTGGAAGATTTCGTCACCCGCCAGCAAGCCACGCTCACCCGCCTCCAGCGGTTCCTCGGCTTCCCGCTCGAAGCGATTTCCGTGCGCCCTCAGGTCGTCGGCCGATGGCGGCGCAATCCCCAACCCGTACACTTCAATTTCTATCAGGCCGAGCTGCGCAGCCATGGATACCTGCGCGGCCCGCGTCGCACCGCACAACTTCGACAAGGAGCCGGATCATGATCCGCAAAGCATTCGTAATGTCCGTCCACGAAGGTCACGAAGCGGAATACGAGACACGCCACAACCCCATTTGGCCCGAATTGGAGCAGGCGCTCCGCGACCACGGCGTGAGCAATTACTCGATCTTCATGCACGATCAGACGCGGCAACTGTTCGCCTACGCCGAGATTGATAGCGAGCAGCAGTGGACCGCCATCGCCGACACTCCAATTTGCAAGAAGTGGTGGGACCACATGCACGAGATCATGCCGTCGAATCCGGATCACTCACCGGTTGCCGATGGACTGCGGGAAGTCTTTCACCTCGACTGAAGCGACCCTCCCTTCGGCCGAACACGTCACGCGATCAAGGCCCCCACCTTCGCGGCACAAATAAAGTCGTTCTCCGTCAGCCCGTCCACCGCGTGCGTCCAGTAGCTCACCCGACACGTGTTGTACCCAACTTCCAAATCCGGATGGTGATTCTCCGTGTGAGAGATCCACGCCACCGCGTTCACAAATCCCATCGTCTGGTAGTGATCCTTGAACTCGAACTGCCGCGTCACCCGACCGTCGATCACCTCCCAGCCCGGCGTCTGCTTCGCCATGCCGCGCACCTCCTGATCGTCCAGCGGCGGCACACCTCCCTCGCACGGCTTGCAGGATCGCCCAGCAAGGTCGCATACCGTCGCTGATCCATCATTCACGGGTGTGATCTCCTGTCCCAAATGCGTGATGTCGCATGATAGATCGCCAGGACCGAGCAGGCCAAGCGGCATCGCTACCCGGGGAAATTGGCCTTCGCCCGATGATCGGAATAAGATGAATTGGCTCGACCACACGCCCCACCGCCGCCCTGCCCCCGCCCGGTATCCCTCACAGGAGTCCCTGATGGTCCAACCGACTCACGCAACACGCGATCACGGTTTCTCCCTGATCGAGTTGATGGTCGTCATCATGATTCTCGCAGCGTTGCTCGGCATCGTGCTGCCGGTCGTCAGCCACGTCCGCAAATCCGCCGACCAGGCCGCCAGCAGCGCCCAGGTCAACAGCATTGCCGATGCCTGCCGTCAATACCAACTCACGTTCAACGCTTTTCCCGGCTATCTCAGCGACAATGTCTTGGCCGACGACAGCGTCAAGATTAACAATCGCATCACGGGAACCGAGAATCTGCTGATCAGTCTCCTGGGCCGCATCGAAGACGAGAATGCGGTGACCAACGCCTCCGACAGGTTCGGCGCCGGCTTCCTGGGCACGGCCTTTAGGAATACGGGAACGGATGATGTCGTTGATCTGTCAAAGATCGGCGACGGACCCATGATCAAATCGTTCCGCACATACGGCGCGTTCTACGCGCCCAAGGACGGCGAGCTCGGCAACGTCACCACACAGGACAACCTTTGGTACGAGGACAACAAGATGCCCGAGCTGCTCGACGCTCGGACCCTGGTGCCCATCTTGTATTATCGAGGTAACGCCAGCCGGCGACTGACCGCCTCCGAACGGCATGTGAACAACCAGAACCAGAATGGCGCCTTCTATCGCGCCGGCAATGCGTTCTACACCGATACGATCTTGTACAATCAGAATGGCGACAAGTACGAACAGCAGGGGAAATCATTGATCGGCGTCGCCGCGGGTGGGAACCTGATGAACAACTTCGCGTACACGCTCATCAATCCCACCCTCAGCAAACTCACCAGCGGACCCAATGCGCCCGACGGCCCGGTCCTGCGCGGCTCGGTCGCCCTGTTCGCCCCCGGCACCGATGGCATCTATTTCAGTTTAGATGAGCTGGGCGACACAGAAATCAACAACGCCGACGAACTCAAGAGATTCGACGACATCATGCAGTTCGTCGAATAAATCGCCCACGCCCGATAAAAATCTTCGCCTTCGCCTAAAGACGATCATTTGGACTCGCGATATCAATACCAATAGAATCGCGCGCCGGCACATGCCAACCGCGCGATCAGTGTGTGCGTACCACATTCAACCCGGGTCACCCCCGGTATGCTTTCGCCGATTCCCCGGAGTAACCGCTGTTGACCACCGTCAGCACATCCAACCCGCCCGCGAGCACCCCATCAAACACCGAGGTGACCGTCGTCAAGGCCCATCGCGGTTGGGTCGCGGTCAACTTCGCCGAGGTCTGGCGCTACCGCGAGCTGCTGTTCTTCCTGGCATTGCGCGATATCAAGGTCCGGTACAAACAGACCGTCCTCGGCGCCGCCTGGGCCATGCTTCAACCATTGATGGTCATGGTCGTTTTCTCCGTGCTCTTCGGACTGCTCATGGACCGAAAACCCACCATCGCCGGCATCCCCTACGGCATCAGCACGTTTTGTGCCCTCGTCCCATGGCAACTGTTCGCCGCGTCTCTGTCCCAGGCCGGTAACAGCCTCGTCAACAATCGGCATCTGATCACCAAAGTCTACTTCCCCCGACTGCTGACCCCTTCGGCTCCCGTCCTCGCCGCCGGCGTCGACTTCGTCATCGCCTTCGGCGTCCTGATCCTCATGATCGCCGGCTATCACTTCTTCGACAGCTCCTACCAGTTCCAATTCAGTTGGGGACTGCTCCTGCTGCCCGTGTTCACACTGACCGCCGCGATGACCGCCCTCGGCGCCGCCCTCTGGCTCTCCGCCCTCAACGCCCTCTACCGTGACTTCCGCTACACGATCACCTTCCTGGTGCAGCTCTGGATGTACGCCACTCCCGTTGTCTACACCGCCGGATCAATCCACGAAAAACTTAACCCCAAACACGCCGACCTCATCATGACGATCTACTCGGTCAACCCGATGGTCGGTGTCGTCGAAGGATTCCGCTGGGCCATGCTCGGCACCGACGCGCCGCAGCCCGGCATCTTCGTCGTCTCCTTCTGCGTGATGGCGTTCACGCTCTGGAGCGGCATGTATTACTTCAAACGCATGGAGCGGCACTTCGCCGACCTGGTGTAAACCCATTGAGCAGCATCGCCGTTAAATCTCGGGGACTCTCCAAGCAATACCGACTCGGCGAAACCGAGCCCTACAAAACGCTGCGCGAAGCGATCGTCAGACTCGCCCGCGCCCCGATGCGACTCAAGGGCAATGGCAACGGCAAGCGCGACACAGAGCGCCACGTCTGGGCTTTACGCGATGTATCATTCGACCTGCATGAAGGTGAAGTGCTCGGCATCATCGGCCGCAACGGCGCCGGCAAGAGCACCCTGCTGAAAGTCCTCTCACGCATCACCGAACCCACCGAAGGCTTTGCCGAGATCCACGGCCGCGTCGGCAGTCTTCTGGAAGTCGGCACCGGCTTCCATCCTGAACTCACCGGTCGCGAAAACGTCTACATGAACGGCGCGATCCTCGGCATGCGAAAGCGTGAAATCGATCACAAGTTCGACGAGATCGTCGCCTTCGCCGAGGTCGAACAGTTCCTCGATACGCCCGTCAAACGATACTCCAGCGGCATGCAAACCCGCCTCGCCTTCGCCGTCGCCGCCCACCTCGAACCCGATATCCTCATCGTCGACGAGGTGCTCGCCGTCGGCGATGCCAAATTCCAAAGCAAATGCATGGGCAAGATGAACGAAGTCGCACGCGGCGGCCGAACCGTGCTCTTCGTCAGCCATAACATGAACGCCATCCAGCAACTGTGCACGCGCGGCATCGTGGTCGACAACGGCCGCCTCACCTTCGACGGCACCGCCGACGACGCCGCCGGTCACTATCTCGATGCCATGGCGTCGCACGACTTCGGCTCCGCCGACCTGACCAATCACCCCGGCCGCAAACGCAATTCGATTCCCCTGCTCACGTCGGTCCGCGTTCACCGCGCAAACGACATGGACCAGCCCGCCATCACCATCAACAGCGGCGACGACGTCGCCTTCCACGTCGGGTACGACTGCGGCGCCCAGCGCTATGACTGGATCAAAGTCTGCGTCGAAACGCTCCTCGGTGAGCGCATCTGCTCCGCCGGAACCCACACCACCGCCGACTGCCCCGAAGTCTTCACCGGACGCGGCGTCGCCGAATGCCGCATCCCCGACCTTCGCCTCGCCCCAGGCGAATACTCCGTCCGCGTCGTGATGGGCCAGAAGCTCGGCCCATCCTGGGTCGACGTCGTCGACGACGCCATGCGATTCCACGTCGAGCTGGGCGACTTCTTCAACGTCGCCACCTGGTACGATCGCAGCCAGGGCATGTTCGTCCAGCGCTGCAATTGGCGTATCATCGACGCTGATTGATCCGCTCAACCAATAGAGGCGCACGATCCATGGCCGGCATCGCCCGACGCATCTGGCTCACACTGCGGCGCCGTGCCTATGACGCGTGGATGCACGACCGGTTCCCAAGGGAACTGCGCGCCTCCGATGTCTTCCTCGTGTCCTACCCCAAGTCCGGCCGGAACTGGGTCGCGTACTTCCTCGCCCATCTGATCCGCAGCCGCATCCCCAGCGCTCCCGATGAGTTGACCCTCAACAACTGGCCGCACATCCTGCCCGTGATCGATCGCATGACCGGCGTCGACACCATTGCCATCCGCCGCTGTCGTGATCGTCCCGACCCGCGTGTGTTCGCCACCCACACCCCCCACACCGATCTGCTGCCGCGCATCGTCTACATCGCGCGCGACCCGCGCGATGTCGCTGTCTCCTATTTCCACTATCAGCAGCGCACCGATCCCCACCCGATCACCGACATGAATGGATTCCTCGACGTCTTCCTCGCAGATCGGCTCTGGGTCGGCGGCTGGCAAGACCATGTGATGCGCTGGCTGGAGCAGACAGCCGATCCCCAGCGCGGCCTGCTGGTTCGATACGAAGATCTGCGTTCCGATCCACAAGCGGGCTTCACCCGCATCGTCGAGTTCATCGGACTGCGATCCGATCCGGTGGCCGTCGAATCCGCGATTCAGGCCAGCTCCTTCGACGCCATGAGGAAAGTCGAAGACCGCTTCGGCGTCAACGATGCGCGCGGCGACGACACCGTCCGCTTCACCCGGTCAGGCCGCGCCGGTGAATGGCGCACACAACTCGAGCCGCACCAGATCGCGCGCATCCAAGACACGTGCGGTGACGCCATGGCCGAACTTGGCTACGCTCATCACGATCACCCCGACTCACCTGCTGGGCCCGCCGTATCATGAGCAACGCCCCGCTGATCACCATCGTGCTGCCCACCTACAACCGCGCACGGTTCCTGCCCCAGGCGATCGACAGTCTCATGGCGCAGACGCAACGCGATTGGGAGCTGATCCTTGTCGACGATCACTCCGACGATGCCCGCGTGCTCGACATCATCGATGACTACACTCAACGCGACGACCGCATCCGTGCGATCATTCACGACCGCAATCGTCGGCTACCCGCCGCACTGAACACCGGACTCGACGCCGCCCTCGGCACACTGCTGACCTGGACCACCGACGACAACGCCCACGAACCCGACGCGCTCGCCGTCATGGCCGATCGACTTCAGCAGGATCCAGATCTCGACATGGTCTACGCCCAATACGTCGACATCGACGACGACGACCACATCCTGCGCCCCGGCCCCATCTCATCGCCCGATCGCCTCATCGAAGTCGGCAACTGCATCGGCCCCTGTTTCATGTATCGCCGATCCATGCGCGACAGAATCGGTCCTTACGCCGACGAGACCTTCATGGCCGAGGACTACGACTACTGGCTCCGCGCCTGGCCGCACTGCCGCATCGAACTGATCCATCAGCCGCTGTACCGCTACCGAGTGCACGATGCATCACTCAGCGTGTCCTCCCGCCCCGCCCAGGCCCGCGCCAGCATCCGCGCGATCCAGCGCTTCCTCGAAACACCGCCCACGTTGACAAGGCGGCAGTGGGCACAGACCCACTGCACCATCGCCAAATACGCCGCCGAGGCATCGGATCAGCCGCTCGTGCGCCGGCACGTCGCCATGGCCCTGCGATATGATCCGCTCTACGTCTTCCGCCGACGTCCGCGGCTCTGCGTCCGGGCCTGCCTCGGTGCCCGAATCGCCAACGCCATACCAGTTCTTCGCACGCCATCGCCGCAATCAATCCGCAGTCCAACCGAATGAATGATGCCCTGTCCATCCTCATCCCCACGCACAACCGTGCCGATCTGTTGAAACAGACACTGCGAAGCCTGCACGGCCTGAATATTCCCGAGGGTGTCTCCGTCGAACTGATCGTCGTCGCCAACGGATGCACCGACGACACACCCCGTGTCGTCGCCGATGATTCCTCACACCTGCCGGTCACCACGCGCTTCGTTGAGGAACCGCGGCTCGGCGTCTCGAACGCAAGAAACCGCGCGATCCAGGAGGCCCATTTCGACCTGCTCGCCTTTCTCGACGACGACGTGCAACTCTCGCCCAACTGGATCACCGGCCTGCTCGACGTGTTCACGCATCACCCCGCCGACGTCCTCGCCGGCCGCATCGAGCTATGGTGGGGTGAGGTCGAGGAACCGGACTGGCTCACGCCCGGCATCGCCGCACATCTCAGCGCCCTCAATCACGGCAACGAGGTGATCGAACTGACCCGCGCCGCGCAGGTCACCGGCGCCTGTTTCGCCTTTCGCCGCGAGGTCTTCGATAGAGCCGGCCCGTTCCGAACCGACCTCGGCCGCACCGGACGAAACCTCGACGCCGGCGAAGAGACCGACTGGGTTGCCCGCGCCCTCGACGCCGGCTGTCGCGTGTTCTACGCCCCCAACATGATGGTCCGGCACTGGGTCGCGGCGAATCGTGTGAAACCCGCCTACCTCAAGGCCGCCTTCTTCGGATCAGGCAAGGCCCAGGCTCTGTACCGCCCCAATATGACCGCCCTCCGACTGGCGCGTTCCATCATCGCCAACAGCATATTCATCTTCCTGCACACGTTGGCCGCCACCCTTGGACGTATCACCGGCAATCGTCGCCAATACATGCATCAGTTCACCATCCGCGCCCAACGGTTGGGCCTCCTGGCCGGCGTGTGGCAGCGACATTTCAGAAAGTCGGTCGACGGGGTCGACCGACCCACCGCCACATCGACCAGTGTCCCCTCGTTCAGCGTGATCATGTCCGCCTACAACGCTGCCGATTACGTTGAAGCCGCCATCGAATCCGTATTGGCTCAATCCTGCCGGGACTTTGAACTGATTATCGTCGACGACGGATCGACAGACGACACGCCCCACATCCTTCAACGTTATGAAGATCGAGCGCACATCATCCGCCAGGAGAATCAGGGCTTGGGGGCCGCCAAGAATCGCGGCGCCGAGCAGGCCTCACATGATTATCTCGTCACCCTCGATGCCGATGACCTATGGCCGCCGTGGACACTCGAGGGCATGCAACACGTCATTCGAAAGCACCATGCTCCGACGCTCGTGTTCATGTCACGAAAGACCTTCACCGGCGGCCCGCCTGTCTTGCCGTCGGTCGATCCCAGATCGATCACCGGCCGACGGTTCGACGACTTCCTGTCCGCCGGCCTGCGCGACGTCGTCGGCGGCGGACTGTGCGCCATCCGAACCGAGTCTTTTCGCGCCGGCGGCGGGTTCGCCGAGTTCGACGCTAACGCCCAGGACATCGATCTGTTCCTCCGCATCGGCACCGCGCCCGGTTGCGTCTACACCGGCCCCACGCCCCTCGTGTTCATTCGTCAACACGACCAGCAAGCCACCGGGCGGGCAAAGCGCATTTATATCGGCCATCGAAAGCTCATTCAGCACGAGATCGAAGGCCGATACGCCGGCGGCCTCGAACGCCGACTTCAGCGCATCAGGCGCATCTGCAAGCACGTCCGCAACGCAGCTACCATCTGCGCACTGCGTGGCCACGCCCAACTTGCCCTCGACCTGTACCGCCGATCCTGGAGATGGCAGTTGCGCCTGGGTCGATTCCGATTCCTGCTCGGCCTGCCGCTGCTTGTGTTATTCTCCCCACGACCCAAGACAAGACACCCATCCACCCAATGAATCGATCCATGCCCCAGCCGCCGCCCGACCCAACCACCGACACGTCGCCCGCCCGCGCCGCCGCATATCTGGTCGAAGGCGGCGAAGTGTACGGCGTCGCGCAGATGGTCCTCGCCGAAGCCGGCGGACTCGCCGCGCGGGGCTGGCGGATCGAGATCATCTCCCTCAATCCCGGCCGTTTCGTTGACGAGTGCCGCAGCGCCGGACTTAACGTCACCGCCCTGGGCTTCGGACCATCACCCAGGCTCACGCGCGGTTCGCTGCGCGATGTGCGCACGCTCTGGACGCTTCAGCGATACCAGCGACGTGCCGCCCGGCAGGTCGCCCGCACATTAAGCGAACTCAGTATCGACGTCGTTAATGTCGCCTGGCCCAATTTGATGGGCATCGCCGGTCGCGCCGCTCACGCCCGCCGCGTCCCCTGTTTCTGGGCCATGCCCAACGCCGTGGGTTCACGCTGGCTCGGCTTGAATCGCTGGATCTACCAGCACCAGTGCCAGGAGTACGGCGTCGTCCCGCTCGCTACCAGCAAATACACCGCCTCCACACTCGGCGACCAACCCGTCAAACCCATCGTGCGATACCTCGGCGTGGATCAGAATCGTTTCAACCCGGTTACAACCAACTCAATCCAGCGGCACGACATCGGCATTCCCGATCACGCGATCGTGTTGAGCATCATCGCGAGGATCGGCCCGGAAAAGGGACAGGATCGCGTACTCCAGGCGATGCTCTCACTGGCCTCAACGTCCCCGCCCCTGCACCTCTTGCTGTTGGGCGGCCCGACCGACGGCCCCCTCGCCAACGCCCTCCGCGATACCGCCCAACGCGCCGGCGCCGCTGACCGCCTGCACATGCCCGGCGTCGTGACCGACCCACATCGTTACTACAACGCCATCGACATCGCGATCAACTGCCGCATCGATCCCGAGCCGTTCGGCTTGTCCGTCATCGAAGCCATGATGATGCGCACCCCCGTCCTCGTCCATGCATCAGGCGGACCGGCAGAAACCGTCATCGACGGCGTCACCGGATGGCACGTCCCCGCGCCAACCGCCGAGGCATTCACCGCCGGCCTTCGGCGAGCGATCACCGACCAACCGCGCTGGGACCAGATGGGCGCCGCCGCACAAGCCCACGCAAACGAACATTTCACACGCGATCGCATGGTCGACCATTACATCCAAATCGTCGAACAGACCCTCAACGCCGCGAGAACGACGCCCCACGATTGATCGAATCCCCCTCGCCGAATCACTGCGATTGCACCCACTCCCACTGCCGCCCGATCCCCTGCTCGAGCGACACCCGCGGCTCATATCCCAGCACCGTCGACGACCGCGTCAGATCCGCATAAGTCCGCTCCACATCCCCCGGCTGCTGCGGCTGACGATCGATCTTCGCCCGCTTGCCCACGACCTGCTCGATCGCTCCAATCAGATCCGTCAACGTCACCGGATGATTGCCTCCCAGATTGTAAATCCCGAACGCGTCACACCGCTCCAAGGCCGCAAGCATCCCATCCACAATGTCACCCACAAACGTGAAATCGCGGCTCATCGATCCGTCGCCGAACACCGGAATCGCCGCGCCCGCTTCCACCAGACGCAAAAACTTGCCGATCGCCAGATCCGGTCGCTGCCGCGGCCCGTACACCGTGAACAGCCGCAAACACGCGACCGGCAAATGGTGCAGATGCCAATACGTGTGGCAGATCAGTTCCCCCGCCCGCTTCGTCGCCGCATAAGGACTGATCGGGAAGTCAACCGGATCGTCCTCGGCGAACGGCACCTTCTGGTTGTTCCCATAGACGCTCGAGCTCGAAGCGAACACGAACCGTCCCACCCCGTGCTTCACCGCCGCGTCCAGCACGTGCATCGTGCCGTCCACATTCACCGCCACATACAGCGCCGGGTTCTCGATGCTCGGCCGCACCCCCGCCATCGCCGCCAGATGCACCACCGACTCTGGCTTCACGCGCGCGAACACCGCGTCAATCGCATCGCCGTCGCGGATGTCCGCCTCCATCATTTCAAACTGATCCAATCCCAGCGCCCCGGCCAGATTCCGCCGTTTGACCGCCGGATCATAAAAATCACACAAATTATCCACACCCACCACACGTCGGCCCGCCGCCAACAGTCGATCCGTCAGCGTAGAGCCAATAAACCCCGCCGCACCCGTGATCAATATGGGTCCATTCATGCGCGGTCGCTCTCCATATCAAACTCCGTACAGCATAACACCCCAAAGCCCGCGCCGTGTACCGTGCAACGCGCCCCGCGCCGGCGCGCCTTTACGTCCCGCCTCGCCCTAACGATACTACATTGCTTCCCTCACCCAGCCGATGGAAATGGCATGACGATTCAGCAGAAGATTGCCGACAGATCCGCCGTGGTTGGCGTGGTCGCCCTGGGCTACGTGGGCCTGCCCCTGGCCCGTGCCTTCTGGTCCGCGGGGTTCCAGACCATCGGCTTTGATATCGACCCCGAAAAAATCCGCTTGCTCAATCGGGGCGAGAACTACCTCCGCCACCTCGGCGAGTCATTCGTCAGCGAGATGTGTCAGGACGGCCGATTCCAGGCCACCGATGACTTCACGCGGCTCTCAGAAGCCGACGCCATCCTCATCTGCGTCCCCACCCCGCTCGGAAAACACCTCGAACCCGACCTCAGCTTCGTCGAATCCGCTTCCGACCAGGCCGCCGCAACCCTGCGCCCCGAACAGTTGATCGTCCTGGAATCCACCACCTACCCCGGCACGACCCGCGACATCATGCTCCCACGCCTCCAGGCCACCGGCCTGACTTGCGGCAAGGACTTCTTCCTCGCCTACTCACCCGAGCGCGAAGACCCCGGCCGCGCCGATCACTCCACCCAGACCATCCCCAAACTCGTCGGCGGCATCGATCAAGCCAGCGGCGAACTCGCCGTCGCCCTCTACCGTCAGGCCGTCCGCGAGATCGTCCCCGTCGGCAGCGCCGAGGTCGCCGAGGCCGCCAAACTCCTGGAAAATATCTACCGCGCCGTGAACATCGCCATGGTCAACGAAATGAAAATGCTGTTGACCCCCATGGATATTGACGTGTGGGAAGTGATCGAGGCCGCCGCGACCAAGCCGTTCGGCTTCCAGCCCTTCTACCCCGGCCCCGGCCTCGGCGGACACTGCATCCCCATCGATCCGTTCTACCTAACCTGGAAAGCGCGCGAAGCCGGCCTGTCAACCCGATTCATCGAACTGGCCGGCCAGATCAACCACGGCATGCCCACCTACGTCGTCCAGCGCGCCGCCGATGCCCTCAACCGCCACGGCAAGGCGATCCATGGCGCACGCGTCCTCGTGCTCGGCCTCGCCTACAAACCCAACGTCGATGATGTGCGCGAAAGTCCGTCCTTCGAAATCATCGAACGCCTTCAGGCCGCCGGCGCCGACGTCGATTACAACGACCCCCACGTCCCCGCCACCCACAAAATGCGCCACCACGACTTGCACATGAGCAGCGTTGATCTGTCCGCTGACATGCTCAATCAATACGACTGCGTCCTGATCGCCACCCATCACGCCGCCTACGACTGGCAGATGATCGCCGACCACGCCAAACTCGTCGTCGACACCCGCGGCGCCATGCGCCACGTCACCGGACCACACGATCACATCATCAGCGCTTGATGGACCCGCGACCCCGCACCTTCACCACCCATCCGCCATCACGCAATCGACGCCAGCGGCACGATCCTCTCCACCAGTTCATCACGCGTGTAAACCGTCGATAGATCGATCGGCAACATTTGGCCCGCCTGGTCATCGCTGTTGATCACCAGAATCGTTTCATCGATCGCCTCGTACCCCGCGTCTGTCGGCTGGTGCCCGCAGACAAACACGCGCGCCCCCCATTCTGCCGCCAGCGCGTCCGCCACCGCCTGCTTCATGTTTCGACCCCACACCAGCAAATAGGCGCTGCCCGTCGGCCCGTGCATGTCCTCTTCAAGCGGCTCCCGATCCAGGATCGAAGCGTCAAATGCCTTGATCCGCGAAGGCGACGGCAGGCTGTGCGAACAGAACACCCCGTTCGCACACTGCACCGCCAGCGGCATCGCCCGCACAAACCGTTCCAGCGACTCAGCCACCATCGCCTCGTGTTCGCCAAAGATATAT
This sequence comes from Planctomycetaceae bacterium, assembly GCA_002685935.1. Lineage (GTDB taxonomy): Bacteria > Planctomycetota > Phycisphaerae > Phycisphaerales > Zrk34. The sequence goes on from NYZD01000167.1 coordinate 20,075, forward strand.
TCAATCCCCTGATTGAACGCGTCCACACTGCTCACCCCCGCTTTCAGAATCGAATCCCCGTTCACCTGCGCCAGTTCGTGGTTCGACAACATCACGTGCACCCGATCCGGATATTGCACCACCAGATCTGCGGCCACCAGCGCCATGCGATAGCTGAAATCCATCCCGTTAAACAGCCGATCCCCGTGAATCAGTTCCTGCAGGATCAGATGCCGGTCGCCGTCCGCATCCAGTTCCGCAAGCTGGATGATCTTGCGCAGGTTGTCACTATGATCGTGGATGTCCCCCGTGATCAGCAGCCGACCCGCATCCGGCAGTTCCACCTTGCTGCCCGTCCGCACCGAACTCACCCGCAGCCCCTCCGCCGCCCGGTCCAATAAATCACACACTTCCACCGCATCCTGCGTGTTGATCGAGGTCTCCATACTCATCCCATGAGCGTAGCGGCTCCCCACCGCCGGTCAAACACCGCACGGCGCACCCGTTCGCGGTTATCATGACACTCATGAAGATCCGATCCACAACCATTCTCTCCGTCCGGCGCGGTGATCAGGTCGCCCTCGGCGGCGACGGCCAGGTCACCATGCAGGACACCATCGCCAAAGCTGACGCCGTCAAGATACGCCGACTCGAACCCGCCGACGGCCACGCCGTCCTCGTCGGATTCGCCGGCGCTGCCGCCGACGCCTTCGCCCTGCTTGAACATTTCGAATCCAAACTCAAAGACTCGCCCGGCAACATCCGCAAAGCCGCCATCGAACTCGCCAAGCTCTGGCGCACCGACCGCATGCTCCGCCGACTCGAAGCACTGCTCGCCGTCACCGATGCCCAGGCCAGCCTCCTCGTCAGCGGCACCGGCGACGTCATCGAACCCACCGACGGCATCATCGGTATCGGCTCCGGCGGCTCATACGCCACCGCCGCCGCCCGCGCGCTCGTCCGTCACGCCGACCTGCCCGTCGAACAGATCGTGCGCGATGCGCTCACCATCGCCGGCGAGATGAGTGTCTACGCCAACACAAACCTGACCATCGAATCCATCTGACCCCACGTCACGTGCCACCAGTCAGACGATACATCCCCGTCGCCCTCACGCGCATCGTCCTGATCATTCACGCGGTCTGGCTCGCAGCGCTGTGGCTCGATCAGTCCCGTCCGCCCCAACCGCTCGGATCGCTCGGCGAATCGCTCTGGGCCCTCGCCCACAAACCATCGTTCTACCCCCTCGCCGCCGCCATCGTCGTCGCCCTGCCCGCCACGCTCGTCGCCGCTTTCATGCGCGGCCGACATCGATGGTGGCTCGCCGTCAGCTGGGCCGTCACCCTCACCCTCATCGCCGTCTACCACACCCCTAAAGTCACCGCCATGCTCCGTGTCCTCTACCGGCAATACACCTGAGCCGCGCACCGCCCAACGTCTGATACAATCTCCTCAACATGAAGGCCTATCTCGACCTGCTCCAACACATCCTCGACCACGGTCGACCCCGCCCTGACCGCACCGGCACCGGAACCATCAGCATCTTCGGTTACCAGCTCCGACACGATCTCGCCGACGGATTCCCCCTGCTCACCACCAAGAAGCTGCACCTCCGCTCCATCATTCACGAGCTGCTCTGGTTCCTCGCCGGCGACACCAACATCCAACACCTCAACGACAACAACGTCCGAATCTGGGACGAATGGGCCGACGAAAACGGCGACCTCGGCCCCGTCTACGGACATCAGTGGCGCTCCTGGCCCGCCGCCGACGGCCGTGCCATCGACCAGATCGGTCGCCTCATCGATCTGATCCGAAACGACCCCCACTCCCGCCGCCTCATCGTCAGCGCCTGGAACGTCGCCGACGTCGATCAGATGGCGCTGCCCCCCTGCCACACCATGTTCCAGTTTTATGTCGCCGAAGGCCGACTCAGTTGCCAACTCTATCAACGCAGCGCCGATGTGTTCCTCGGCGTCCCCTTCAACATCGCCAGTTACGCCATCCTCACCATGATGGTCGCCCAGGTCACGGACCTGCAGCCCGGTGATTTCGTGCACACCTTCGGCGATGCTCACCTCTACACCAATCACATCGATCAAGCGCGCGAACAATTGTCGCGCGCGCCGCGCGCCTTGCCCACCATGCGCATCAATCCCGATGTCTCCGACATCTTCGCGTTTGAACACAACGACTTCGCGCTTGAACAATACGACCCCCACCCGCACATTGCCGCCCCCATAGCCGTATGACCATCTCCATGATCGCAGCGATGGCCCGGAACCGCGTGATTGGCCGCGACGGCCAACTCCCCTGGAGCCTCCCCGACGACATGGCCCACTTCATGAAACACACCCGTGGCCACGCCGTCATCATGGGCCGACGGACCTTCGACACCCTCGACGGCCCCCTCACCAATCGAAACAACATCATCCTCACCCGGCAGCGCCACCTCGCCGTCGACGGCGCGACCATCGTCCACACCCTCGACCAGGCCATCGCCGCCGCCGGCGATGACGATGAGCCCTTCATCGCCGGCGGTGAAGACATCTACCGCCTCGCCCTCCCCCGCGCCGATCGCATCTACCTGACCGTCGTGCATGCGTCGCCCAACGGCGACACGCGTTTCCCGCCTTTCGATGCATCCGACTGGCAGATCGTCGAGAACATCCACCACCCCACCGACGACCGCCACACCCACGCCTTCGATTTCCTGACCTATCAACGAATTGACCGTCGGCATTGACCGAACACCCCGTACCGTCCCAACAACGATCGGAGCACATCCATGAAACTCGCCGTCAGCACCTACAGTCTCTCACGCTGGATGCGCGACAACAACAAATCCATCAACCAGGCCATCGACTGGATCGCCGATCACGTGCGCGGCATCGAGTTCGTCGGCATCCCCGTCGATAAAGGGCAGGATCCCATCCGCAAGGCCCGCGCGATTCGCCGGCGATGCGAGCAGCGCCGCCTCAAGATCGTCGGCTACTGCACCGGCGCGAATCTGCTGCAGACCAAACCGCGCGAGCAAGCCAAAGTCATCAATGAAGTCAAACAGCAAGTCGACGTCGCCGCCGCCCTCGGCGCTCCCTCGATGCGCCATGACGTCGCGCACGGTTTCGGCGACGACTGGAAAGGGCCCCGCACCGACGCCGCCGCCTTCCGCATCCTCGTGCCCGCCGTGCGCCAGATTGCTGACTACGCCGATTCACGCGGCGTCAAGACGTCACTCGAGAACCACGGCTTCTACCTGCAATCCTCCGCGCGCGTCGACCGCTTCATTCAGGCCGTCAACCACCCCAACTACGGGTTGACCATCGACATCGGCAACTTCCTGTGCGTCGCCGAACGCCCCGAGACCGCCGTGCCCCGCCTCGCGAAACACGCGATCATGGCCCACATCAAAGATTTTCACATCAAACCCAAGACCCGCGCCCCCGACGTCGGCTGGATCATCACCCCCAAATCCATCGCGATCCGCGGCGCCGTCGTCGGCCACGGCGACATCGACCTGCTGTCCTGCCTCAAATCCCTCCGCCGGTCCGGTTATGACGGTTGGTTAAGCCTGGAATTTGAGGGCCTCGAAGAACCGGCCCAGGGCGTCGAATTGGGCCTCACCTACGCCGAACGCCTCATCAAATCACTGTAACCAACCCACACGCCCCAGTTTAACATGATGCGCCTGGATGAGCCGCCGTGATCGCTCAGGATCGGCGCCGCGCCAAAGTCCGATATATCAAAAAAATAGCGACTTCTGCCCAGGAAACAGGTACAATTCACTGTGGCAGCATACGACCGCTGCCATTGTAGAAGGGAGGAAATATAGGCCATACCTGACCATGAACCCAGAACTGTCGATGGGCTGCCGCCGTCGAGGTGCTATGCGTTACGAGCACTGCGCACACCATACGTGTGTTGGTGTTGTTGTTGTTGATGTGCTGTGGCTGATGACGCGTTTTATCGCGCTCGCAACGGGCGGGCGTCAATACCGGAGACGATGACTGTGAGTTGGAGTTTGCGCATTCTGTTTGGGCTGACTCTCATCATCACGATGATGGTGCGCGATGCCCGCGCCGACATCCTCACCCTCGACGACGGCAACGCACAGGTCGTCATGGACACTGCTTCACAAGTCGGCGTCTCAACATGGTCCGTCGATGGCCAGGATCAACTCGCCAAACAGTGGTACTGGCTGCGCATCTCCGGTGCTGGTCCCGAGATCTCGCTCGACACCCTCAATCTCGCCGGCACCCAGGTCTCCAACAACGACCTCGACCCCGGCAACGATCGGTTGCGTGTCCGATACGACGAAACCGATTTTGAAGTCCTCCTCGACTTCTCCCTCACCGGCGGTCTGCCCGGCAGTGGCGTTTCGTCAATGAGTCAGACCTTCCGCATCAAGAACACTTCCGATGACACCTTCGACATCGACTTCTTCTCCTATATGGATTTCAATCTCGAACAGCAGCCCGGCGGCCAGACCGTCCAAATCACCGGCACGCCCGGGAACACCGCCACCCAGACGTTCGTGTTCAATCAGGACCAGGTGCAGATGATCGGCACCCCCGCGCCGAATCGATTCACCGTTGGCCTCAACGGCCCAGGCACGCCCCTCCTCGATGCCCTCAATGACGCAAGCAACACCCATCTCGATAACCAGGTCGGCCCAACCGGCATCGGTGATGCCTACACCGCATTCCAGTGGAGCCAGAGAATCAAGCCCGGCCAATCGTTCCTCATCGGCCTCGATCTCAGCCTCGATGTGCAAAACCCCATCCCCGAACCCGCCACCGTCACAATCCTGGGACTCGCAGGCCTGGCCTTGGGATCACGACGCGGACGCCGAAACACCCATTCCGCCCGAAAGAATCAATGACTTACGGAAGATAGTCAAAATAGGCGGGTCAAACCGCCCACGAACGGTTGCCTTACCCCCGATTTCGGGTAAGATTACATAAGAGTAGTCTGGAAGATGATGTCGTACATAGAGGAGATCGAGAGATGACAAGCGCCACCCGCGCTTCCACTACGGTATGGGTCTTGTGCTTCGCTGGCTTGCTTGCCGCGCCCGTGATCGCCGCACCCATCGATCTGGCCGACCTCAACTCCGCCGTTTCACTGGATCCCAACGCAGGCGGCGCCGTCAACTGGACCGTCGACGGCGTGCAGAACTTTGGTCAGCTCTGGTATTGGTTGCGCTTCGACAACGACCCCGAACAGTCCATCGACAACCTCAACCTCACCATCCCCCCCGGCCATCCGCTCGACGACAGCTCGTTCGACAACGGCGATATCCGACCCGACACCCTCACGCTGGTCTACGACGGCTCCCACACCGGCATCCCCTACAGCGTCGAGATCGTCCTCAGCTTAAGCGGCGGCGACCCCGGCAGCGGCGAAAGCCTCCTCAACCAGTCCATCACCATCTCCAACAACGCGTCGCCCGGCGGCGGCCAGCTCGACATGCGCTTCTACGAGTACGTCAACTTCAGTCTCGCCGACACACCCGCCAACGACTCGGTGCATCTCAGCAGCGACACCGTCGGCCAACCCGTGAACACCGCGCGGCAGTGGGATATCTCTCAGTCGCAAGCCGAAGGCATCGTCACCGTGCGCCCCTCCGCCGTCGAAGCGGACCTCGCTTCCACGCTGTTGACCAAGCTCAACGACGCCGCCCCCACCGTCTTCAGCAACAACGATACCGCCGGACCCGGTGACGTCGCATGGGTCTTCGAATGGCACAAAGCGCTCGACCCGCAGAATTCGCTCGTCTTCTCCGAAACCAAGCGCCTGACCATCATCCCCGCCCCCGCCGCCGCCGGACTCGGGCTCATTGGCGGCCTTGCGCTCGTCGCACGCCGTCGCCGGCGCAACTGATCCCCCTTCGACAATCGTTATCTGAGCGCCGGCCGACCCCGCTCCGCCCGACGCGCGTTCACCCATGCCAGCGCCCGGGGTTCATGCTTCAACAACTTCACCAATTGGGTCGACGTGCACCCCAGCCACTGCGCCGCATCGCTCACCTCACCCCCGTAATACGCGATCACATCCAACGCCTCAGCCAGCAACGCCGGAAAATCACGATGCGACGCGTTGATCGACAGCCGCCCGCCCCGGCAACGCGATCGCCAGCATTCACTGACCGCATCGCCCACGAACGCCCGCACCTCCAGCGCCAGGTTCACCCGCAGCCGAAACGTCGCCTTTCGCTGGTTATCCGCCGGGCTGCGGCTCTCCGTCGCTGCGCCGCTCACCCCCGTCGGCCCATGAACCAGCCGCACCCCCGTCTCCACCTTATTGCGGTGCTGCCCCCCCGGCCCCGACCCCCGCGTCCGCTCCATGCGGCAATCACGCCCCAGCGCCTCGTCGTCCAACATCGCGGGATGTAACGTCACGTCCGACACGTCGCTATCATAATCACAAAATCGATTCGACCGGTCATCCCGCGCAGTGCCTCCCATGAAAAAGACAACCACATCCCCCGACCCGCGCCACCTCGCCCCAATTCAGTGCGCCGCGATCGTCCTGCTCACCATCGTCGCATCCGCATCGCATATGCATGCCGACCCGACCCCCGGCATCATCACCTTCAACACCCCCGAACAGTTCGACCGGTGCTTCCGCGACACCCACATCGACGCCGTCACCACCCCCGGTCGCATCACCCTCGCCCCGACCGAAATGTTCATCAGTCACCTGGGCAACCGCATTCAATGGGCAAGAGCCGCGCCGAATAGCGTCGCCCGCAAGACGTTCCACCTCGACACCGTCCAGGCCACCCACGCCGAGATCTACTTCTTCCGCACCCCCGGCGAGGCATCGATCAACAATCACCCGCTCACCGTTGACCGACTGCCCTACGGCGGATGGTCCCGCGCCATCGTCAAGCCCCAGTGGCTCCGGTCCGGCCTCAACACACTTCGATTCGAATCAAACTTCAGCCTCGCCATGGATCTCGATGCGCCCCACGCGCCCGGTAATGAGATCAGCGACGACAACGGCAAGACCTGGCGACCCGCCGACGGCGCGTTCCTCGCCCATCTCCGCCTCTGGCGTCACCCGCCCCGGGGAACCATCACCTCACCCGTCATCGATCTAAACAACCCCCACCGGCGCGACGTCATCCACCCCGACATGCGATGGACAAAGGTCGACATCTCCCCCACCGCCGACGTGCCGGAACACACCCAGATCCAACTCCAGGCCCGCACCGGCGCCACGCCTCGGCCCGATGCCGCCTGGACCGACTGGGCGTTCTCCATCGTCGTGCCCGCACGGTTTATCCAATGGCGCGCCACGCTTACAACAACCGACCGAACCGTCACCCCGCGACTCGAGTCAATCACCATCCACGCGGCCGGCGAACCCAGCCCGTTCCAACCCGCCGGACTCCACCAGCTCAGAGAGTTCGCCAACCAGCACATCGTGCGCAGCGGTTACCCCTACCAGCACCAAACCCCCTCCCCGAATCTCGAACAACTGCGCAAGCAGTTTGACCTCGACCACACCGTCGCGACCGGCGACACCGACCTCGAAAAGCTCGTCCTTCTGCGCAACTGGGTTCGCCGACAATGGCCCAACAATGACGACGGCTCCCGCTCTCGCACCTGGAACGCCATCGAAATCCTCGGCGCCCCTCGCGGTCAGCACGGCATGTGCGTCCACTACGCCAACGCCTACTCCCAGTGCGCCCTCGCGCTCGGCTACACCGCCCGACCCATCGTCCTACACCATCACTTTGTCGCCGACGTCTGGTCCGATGCCCACCGCAAGTGGGTCCTGATGGATGTCGAATCCGTCAACTCCGATGTCTACAAGCAGTACGGCACGTGCCTGTATATCGACGCCGATTCCCGCGCCCCGCTCAGCGCGCTCGATCTCCATCAGGCCATCGTCAACAAGACCACCGACAAAGTCGTCCAGCAGATGTACCGCTTCAAAGACGGCGAACACCAGATGGTCGAACGCCCCACCCCCCAACCTATGTCCATCTTCGATTTCTTCGCCTACGTCGATCGCAACAATCACATCGATCAACTCGAACCGTGGGAGAAATTCCATGGCTTCGATCACTACCACAGCGATGCCTACCTCTGGTGGGCCGACGCCGCCGTCCCCCTCCGCCTCGAATACTCCCGCCACACCAACCGACCCGCCGACATCAATCCCTCGCTCAACCAGGCCCAGCTCACCGTCACCACCGCCCCCGATCCCAACACCCTCAACGTCCTCATACAAACCTTCACACCCAACTTCCAGACCTTCCTCTACCGAACCAATCAAGGCCCTTGGCAAACACTCGACGGCCGCGGCGCACACCCCGACGATCGACACGCCCAGCTCACCTGGACCCTCAAACCCGACCGCAACACCCTCGAGGTCCGCCCCCGCGACAAGTTCGGTCACGACGGCATCATCAGCACGATCACCGTCGTCCATTGACGCCCGTCACCCCGCCCGCATCTCACCCAAGGTCATCCCGTGCACAACACCCCGCACCGCATCCCGGCCCGCCGCGCACCATACCGTCCAGGATTCCTGTCGTTCATCTTCACCCTCGCGCTAATCCATCACGTCCCCGGCTGCGCCCAGTCCAACCCACGATCCCTGATCCAGCGCATCGTCATCGCAGAAACCACGGACCTCCCGCGCACCAACTGGCCCATCCTCATACCCATCGCCCTGCCCCCCGAAATCACACCCCAGCAGGCCGCCGCGTGGCGTCTCGAACAGATCACTGACGCCTCCCGCCTGCCCGTTCAATTCCAGGTCATCGATACGCCTCAAGCCCCGCTGGACGCTTCCGGCCCCCCACCCGAGCGACAGATCGAAATCTGCTTCACCGTCGACCTCACCCCCCGGCAGCAGCTCGTCTTCGAACTCCACGACACCGCCAAGTCTGACCCCACCATCCCGCCCACAACCAAACATTCCCTCAAAGTCTCCGGCAAGGACTTCGACCTCACCATCAACACCGGCCCCATCACCTGGACCACCCACGCGCTGTCCGGCCAATTGCTCAACTACCGCGCTGGACAGGGCGCCGACCAGCGCCTCCTCAGGTTCAATCAGGGCAACACCGAATTGCCCATCCACTGGAACCCCGACGTCTGGGCTCCCCCGCTCTCATGGGGACACACCTGCGACTGGGACGTCACCAAACCCGACCTCACCCCGACACTCCGCACTTCACGCGGTCCCATCGTCACCCGCACCCTCCGCCGCGGCGAGATGCCCAATTCCAATCACGTCGATGCCGCCGTCTGCTACACCTTCATCGCCGGCCAGCCCTTCGTCTACGAATCCTCCTTCATGCGATTCACCGCCGACACCACCGTCCGCGCCGTCCGCAACAACGAACTTGTCTTCGGTCGAGGTCTCCATACCCACGGCGCCTGGCCCAATGCCGACGGCCAAATCGAGCAGCGCCAGCTCTACGACACATCCGATCCCAAGAAGTTCTTCCACATCATCGCCCCCGTCCCCCCCGACGTCCCCTGGATCGCGATGTTCCACGAAGACCGCCGCACCGGCATCGCCATCGTCAACCTGCGCGCCGTTCACACCCCCGCTCCCGGTGCCGACACCACGCACGATCAAGACGCCAAATACTACTTCTACGACTACGGCGACTGGGGCATCGAAGACAGGTTTGAATGGAACTTCACCTACATGTGCCGCACGATCGTCACACCCGATTCGCTGATCAAAGCCGATACCACCTACGCCGAACGATGCGCCTTCCTCGTATTCGAACTCGGCGATACCGACGCCGATCGATTCGATCAGCTCACCCGCTGGGCCCAACTGCTGCGCAATCCGCCCAACGTCACCGTCGAATCACCGTAACCTGATTGAATCGACGCCCCCGTCGCCCCTTACCTGCGCGGCCGCTTCGATTCCGCCCGTCCGATCGCTGACATCCCAAATCGATCCTTGATCTCATCCACCGCCGTGTCCACGCGCCGCCGCCGATCATCATCCGCATCCGCGAACAACCCCATCTGCCCCACGTCCGTCGCCGTCAGCGATCCCGCCCCCATCCCGATCAGGCGCACCGGCTCAAATCCCCCTCGCGCCCACCGATCAAACAGCAACTGCGACACCGCCCACAGCCGATCCGTCTGGTCCGTCGGCTCGTCCATCGTCTGCGACCGTGACACCGTCTTGAAATCTCCATACCGGATCTTCAACGTCACCGTCCCCGCCCGCAATCTCTGCCGCCGCAATCGCGTGCTCACCTGATCCACCTGCCCCAGCAGCACGCTCCGAACCGCCTCCGCTTCCGTCACGTCACGATCGAACGTCTGCTCCTGACTGATGCTCTTCGCCGCGTGGTCCGGCGTCACCACCCGCTCATCTTCCCCCCGCGCCAGCTTCCCGAACGTCGGCCCCGCGCTGCCGAATACCTCCTCCAACTGCCCGTCACTCATCGCCGCCAGATCGCCGAACGTCTTCAACCCGTATTCCGCACACCGCTGCGCCGTCGAGCGGCCGATCCCCCACATCCGATCGATCGTCAGCCCCGGCAGCCGCGTCTCGATCTCCCTTGGCCCCATCACCGTCAACCCGTCGGGCTTGTCCATATCCGATGCAAGCTTCGCCAGGAACTTGTTCGGCGCCAATCCAATCGATGCCGTCAACCGCAACTCATCATGGACCCGCCGCTTCAACCGCCGCGCCACCTCGGCCGCCTCACCATGTAGTCGCTCCGTCCCCGTCACATCCAAAAACGCCTCATCAATACTCAACGGCTCCACCATCGGCGTCAGCTCAGCAAACAACTCAAACAGCCGCCGCGACACCTCCCGATACCGTCCGCCCCGCACCCCCACCACCACCGCGTCCGGGCAGAGCCGCTTCGCCACCGCCATCGGCTGAGCCGAATGACACCCGAACGGACGCGCCTCGTACGACGCCGTGCTCACCACCCCACGCGGACCGTCATACCCCACCAGGACCGGCTTGCCCCGCAGTTCAGGATGATCCAGTTGCTCGATGGCCGCGAAGAATGCGTCCATGTCCACGTGCAGGATCGTCCGCGCCCAGTCCATACCCCACATTGTACGATGCGGCCAACCCCCGCGATCTCACACCCCGTTGCCGTTCTCCGGCACGTCCACCGCCACCAGCCGATCTCCCATCGCCTTCACCCAACGATCCGACACCCCCGCATCCGAGACCACCAGATCCACGTCGCTCACGTGACAAACCCGCGCCAGACTCTTGCGCCCGAACTTCCTCGAGTCCATCAGCAGCACGCTCCGCGCCGCCTGACGCATCATCGTCTGCTCGACCTCCGCCATCGCGATGTTCTGATTGAACGCCTCATCATCATGAATCCCCGCCAGCGAAAACAGCAGCAAATCCGCATGCAGCGTGGCCAGCGCCGACGTCGCGATCGGCCCCAGCATCACCCCCGTCCGCGGATAGAGATTCCCACCCACAAACAACAGCTCTACCTTCTCATCATCCGTGAACAAATTCGCGATAGACAAACTGTTCGTCACCACTTGAATCGGTCGCGCCTCGATCTGCCGAGCCGCGTAATACACCGTCGATCCCCCGTCCAGACATACCGTCATCTGCGGCTCAACCAGTTCCGCCGCGTACGCACCGATCGCCTGCTTCGCCGCCGGATGCTCGTGCATCCGCTCCGCGAACACAAGACTGTGATGATGTGGACCCCGATAGATCGCCCCGCCATGCGTGCGCTCGATCAACCCCTGCTGCTCCAGCGTCTCCAGATCACGCCGCACCGTCGACCCCGATACCCCCAGCGCATCGCTCATCGCTTCCAGCGTGGCCGTCTGCGCTTCTCGAAGCATTTCCAGTAAGCGCTGCTGACGTTCAACAATGAGCATGCAACAAGATCCGTAATAGTCCGTGCGGGGCCGCCGCCCGCCCGATGCGCTTCTCAACCGCGCCGCGCGGCCCAACCCGTTAACCGAGAATCCGATCCCACCGCGAACGTTGCCACGCCACCTTCTCGGCCGGCGTCATATTTGAAAAATCCGGCTGCCCGCGCGAATCAACCGAATTGGCCGTCTTCAAACCCGCCGCGCCGCGCCCGCCCTGATTCGCCGCCGAACTCCCCCCGCCGCTGTACGCGCTCGCCGCTTCGCCCGTCTTCAGATCATCGTCCAGCGAACGTTTCGGCGCGATCCCCAGTCCCTGCAAATCGCCGTGATACGCCTTCACCGCCTCGACCGCCCCCACCGCACCATCTGCCACTGCCCGCAACTGCTTCACAAACGAAGGCTGGTGTTCCGCATTGTTAATCTTCCGACCGAACAGCGCCACCCGCGCCCCGTATTTCTTCGCATCCGCCAGCAGGCCAAACGCATCGAGTGTCGTCCCCGCCGAACCGCCCAGGATGCCCGGAATCATTGTCCGGTCATAGCTCGCCAGCGCCTCCATCGCCGCCGGCCCGTGATACGCGATCTTCAAGAACAGCGGCCGACCCGCGCTCGTCACCCCCGCCAGCGCTCGCGCGATGTTGTCCGCCACGAACCGCCCCACGTCCTTGATCTCCCCCTGAGGCGCATTCGGGTCAAACACTTCCAAAAAGTGACGGAATCCCGCCGTCTCCGCCTCATGGCGAAACGCCCGGTAATGCTCCAGCGACGCCAGATCCAATCCGACATCATTGTTGAACGTCATGGAATACAGCCCTAAATCCGCGCCGACGCGGCGCTCGCCCGCCTCACACCGCACCTTCCCGCACATGATGTGATCGATCGTCGCCGTGCGGAACGGCCGCGACGGCTTCTGCGGATAGCGCCCCGTCCCCCCTGCCAGCCAGATGTCCGTCGTGTCGTTCGCCCGAACTGCCGGCGTGATGTGGCTCCCGTCGAACAACCGCTCCTGAATCGTCAGCACCTCGTTCGAACTCGCGCTCATCAGCATGATGTCCAGCAACCCCTGCTCCACCAACTCTCGCATGTTCTGTCGGTAATCCGCCATCGTGCGGAACCGCGCCTCGCCGCCGTGCTGTTCCGGACTCGCCCCCGCCGACGCCAACCCGAACGCCATGTCCGCATCCTTCGCGTCCGCGAGAATGAAATCCCCGCAAGACGGATCCGCCAGAATCCGCGCCAACTTCTCATCCATCGACTTCTGCATCGTCACTCAACCTTCAAAAAAGTCACTGCGGCAGCGGCACCCGCTCGCCCAGCACGATCGGCTCAAAGTGATGCGAAACGTAACGTCGCTGCGAAAACTTCACCCGCATCGCCTCCGCCGGCACGATCAACCCGTCGCGATCATCACGGTAGATCCAGTCATCCCCATCGCGATACGCCGGAGAACCCAGCAGGATGGTTACCTCCGTCCGCGTCATCCCAACCCGCAAACGCTCCGCCTGGCGTTTCACCGTCGCGTAGGCGAACCGCTGGTCGCCCTGCGGCAATAACTCACCCGTGCGCGCATCACGCACCCCGCATCCCCCGGCGCTGAACGCCCCACCGGCCAACACGCAGATCAAGATCAATCGAATCAAGACTTCGCTCCTGACAAGAAACATATCGCGCCTGCCCGTCACGCCTTCACGCTTTCCATAATCTGGTCCGTAATCGTCTGCACCATCGCCTCGAACGCGTCGCCCGAAACCGGCGCACCGCTCGTCTGAGTCGACGACGCACCCGTCACCTGCCCGTCACACCCGCACACCGCCGACATCGGCCGCACGTCATAGTGCGCAAAGAACGGCTCGTTGATCTCACCCACACACCCGTCCGGCGCACAGTCCAGCCGCTCATCATCAAATCCAAACCTCTTCTTGACTTCCAACAGCTCCGTCATCTGCTGCGAATCCAATACGTTCGTCCGTCCGAGCTGACGCGTCAGCATCAGGACGCGACAGTACGCATCCAGAATCTCCAGCTTGTAAAACGCATCCACAATCCCCTTCGTCGAAAAACTCACCGACCCGTGATTCCCCATCAATACCGTGTTCGTCTGCGCGCCGATCAGCGGTGTGATGCTGTCCGGCAACGCCTGCGTTGACGGTGTCGCATAGTCCGCCGTCGGCACCCGACCCAGAAACACCTCCGCCTCCGGATGAATCCCCTCCGGCAGCGGAATCCCGCTGATCGCGAACGCCGTCGCGTGCGGCGGGTGCGAATGAATCACCGCCGTCACGTCAGGCCGATGCTTGTAAATCGCCAGATGCACCAGCACCTCGCTCGTCCGCTTGTAACTCGTGTTTCCATCCACCTGGTTGCCGTCCATGTCCACCGTGCAGATCATCTCCGGCTTCAAAAACCCCTTGCTCAATCCCGTCGGCGTGCACAACACACGATCGTCACTGATCCGCACCGAATGATTCCCCTCATTCCCCGCGCAAAATCCCTTCAGCCAGATGCGATAACCAATATCGCACATGTCCTGTTTCAGTTGCCAGACCTGCGTGGCCATGGTGCACTCCTTAAGCGGCCGGCTGATCGATCAATTCGCCGTCCACGTCGATCGAATCCAATATCGCACAACAATACGCGTCAATCGGCACCCGCTCCGGGTACCACGGCATCGACGCCTCACGCCCCTCGCTCACCGCGATCAACTCGCCCGCCCCCGCTCCCAGATCATCAAACACCACCAGTGACTCCGGCATCGGCTTCTCACGCGCCACATACGCCCCCGGGGAAACCAACCCCCGCGCTTCCAACGTCTCACAAATCAGATAACGCCCGGGCTTCAGCTCCGGCGTCATCCGGTCCAACGTCACCGTGCCCAGCACGCGAGCTATCCGCATGTCGATAGCTCCTTCAACTGCCGCTCAACCCCCGGCAGACTCGGTCGCGCGCTGTTGCAGAATCGATCCACCATCACCGACGCCGACCGATACCCGTGGAACGGATACTCAATCACCAGCACGTTTGCTCCCAACTGATCCACCCCCTGCTCCACCGCCTCATCGCACGTCCCCACGATCGCCCGCAACGACGGACACCGATTCGCGTAGCAAATCGCCCGCGACGCCGACGGCACGAACAGCACCCCGCCCGCCACGTCACCCCGCCGCACCCGCTGCGCCAGCTCACGCACCACGTCGTGCAACGCGTCGGCTTTCCGCGGCTGCCCCGCCGCCACCGACCGGTCCGCCGCCTGCTTCAATAGCGATTCAAACACATCGCACCGCCCGTCAATCCACCACAGCCACCGCCCCCCGTCCGATGCCCCCGTCACCCCCGCCGACGCTGCTCCCGCGCCGACCCGCTCGACCCGAATCCCCTTCTCTTTGGCCGTGTCCACCGCCAGCGGGGTCAGCCGCGCATCCGCCGCAAGACAAACCACACCATCCCGCGCCGCCAACAGCAGTTGATCCCCCGTCACAAATCCGTTCAACGCCTTGCGCCGCGGTGCCCCACCGGCCGCACCACCGCCCCCGTCCGCACCCGACAACGCCGCGATGTACGCCGCCGGCGGGTCTCCGTCCTGCTCACCCCCCGCCGGCGCTGCACTCCGCTTCGCCTTCGCCGGCGTCGGGTTCTCCGCGCGCGTCAGTCGATCACGCAACTCCGCAAACTTCGAATAGTCCCCCGTGCACGTCCCGATCACCGGCCGCACGTCCGCGCGCATCACCCCGCCCTGCGGCAGCTGTGCCATCACCTGCGCCACAATCTGATCCACGAGTTGTGCGTCCGGCGTCGCCACGTTCAGTTCATGTCCTGCATCACGTTCATCCCCGCATCAACGATGCCCAGCGTCCACCAGCGGACCGGCGAATTGTTGTCCCTCAACAGCTCACGCAACCCCAACCCATCCGATGAAATGATCACCACGTCGCCCGCACCCGCACCCAACTGATCCACCGCCAGAATCGGGTCACCGCTCGGGTCCCCCGCGACATCCAACTGCTGACAAACCAGCAACTTCTGCCCCTCCAAAGAACGATGCCGCACCGTCGTCGTCGCTCGGCCTTGAACCAGGGCAAGTTGCATGATCCGCGTTCAAACCTCCAGCATGACTCACTCACAAACCCAACTCGCCGCCGCTCACACAATCCGCAACGCATCCGCGATCGTCGCCCGGCGAAATCGGCTGAACGTCAGCGGATTGGTAATCCCCTCGCCCGTCGGCGTCGCGATCGAATAACTCGCATAACCCTCGCCCCCCCCGCCCAGCGCCGCCGTACTCGCGCCGTTCGCCACAAAAATCGTGGTGTTCATCGCCTGACCCATCGCCGTGATGTGCGCCAGATTGTTCGAATGAATAATCGCCGTGTGCCCGAAACCATGTTCGTACTGAATCGCCTTCTCCACCGCCGTGTCAAAATTCGGCACGCGGATGAACGGTACGAACGGCA
>NYZD01000168.1 GCA_002685935.1 Planctomycetaceae bacterium
CCACCTGGACCCGCGCGGTGATCGAGAAATTACCCCTCCTGCTCATCGCCGGCGCTGCCATCGCGCTCACCATCCATGTGCAGAAACACGCAGGAGCCACCACGGGGATCTCAAGCGAATCCAGTATCGGCATGCGGCTTGCCAACGCGGCCACCGCCTACGCGAAGTACCTCGGCAAGCTCTTTTGGCCGTTTGAATTGGCCGCGTTCTATCCCCATCTCGCTTACACAGGGAACCGAACGATCGCACCGCTGAGTCTCGCGTTCGTCGTCGCCATCCTCGCACTGGCCTCCACGATAATCACATGGCTCACGTGGCGCTTGCGGCGAGGCTATTTGCTGATCGGCTGGCTGTGGTTCGTTGGTACGATGGTGCCGGTCATCGGGATCATTCAGGTCGGTGGCCAGGCCATGGCCGATCGGTACGCCTACGTCCCGTTCATCGGGCTCTACGTGCTGTTGGTTTGGGTCGTCGCAGCGCTGCTCGATCGCGTCGGCGCGCCGCGCGCGGTGGGGGCCGGAATCGTTATTGTTGTCCTCGCCCTTTTGGCTTGGCGCAGTTCCGATCAGCTTCTCCACTGGCAGAGCAGCATCGATCTGTTCAAGCACACCAACAAGGTGACGGAGAACAACTGGCGCGCCCATTTCGGCTTAGCCACCACGTTTTACGACCAGGGCATCCGCGCGAAAGACGCACACGAACGGACCGTTCTCCTGGAGCAGAGCGTTGACCACGCGCGCGCGGCCGTGGATATCGCCCCAACCCATTACCCCGCGCTGCGCCATGAAGGCATGGCGCTGTGGCAACTGGGCCACTATGACACCGCAATTCTCAGGCTGCAACAAGCGAGAGCGACCCGGCCGGACGATCAATTCACGATCGAGGTGCTCGTCCAGATGTGCTTCGATCTCAACCGATACACCGATGCCATTGAAGCGGCCGGGAGTGTGGACGAAGCCGTGCGCATCATTGAGGCAACGCTTCCGCAGGACGCCTCACCCGCAGATGTCGCAGCCTACAAACGGGATTTGGAGCGACTCATGTCCAGCGGTCGATTCTCGCCGTAGCAGGGAATCGAAGGGATTCCGTTCCATCGCGGCGATCGGTACACTGATCCCGCTACCGATCGCTTATGTCCCGATGCCCGCCCCGGGAGGTGCTTCCATGCCGAGGATGAACTGTCGCGAACGCTGGCTGGCGCTGCTCGAAGGTCGCCGGCCCGATCGCATCCCGACCGACTACATGTCCACCGATGAGTTTCATGGTCGCTTCAAGCGCGATCTCGGCTGCGAAACCGATGAAGCGATGTTCGAGCAACTGCACGTGGACTTCCCCGCGAGCATCAACGTTGCGCTTGAGCCCAAGCGTGAACACGAACCGTCAACAGACGATACTGTCGATATGTGGGGCATTGGCCGCGCGTCGGTCGCCTACGGCACCGGCGCGTATAACGAGGTCGTCCACAATCCGCTCGGCCAGGCGCAAACCATCTCGGACGTTGAGGCGTTCGACTGGCCCGAAGCCGATGACTTCACCTGCACCATCAATGCGTCTCCATCGCCCACGCCCCACGATACGCGCATTGTGCGCGGCGGCGTCTATGAACCGTTCCTCCTCGTCTGTGCGATGCGCGGTCTGGAGCGGGCCTTCGAAGATCTGATCCTCAATCCACCGATTATCGAAGCGATGCTCGATCACATCTTCGCGTTCAATTACGCGATCAATCGCCGACTGTTCGAGGCCGCCGGTGACAAGATCGACCTGTTTTACCTCGCTGAGGACCTCGGCGGCCAGCACGGCCCGCTCATGAGTCTGGAAATGTACCGACGCTTCCTCCTCCCGCACCAGGTGCGCATGGCCGAGCTCGCCCGCCAACACGATGTTCACGTGTATTATCACACCGACGGCGCATCACGAATCTTCCTGCCCGATCTGATCGACGTCGTCGGCATCGAGGTGCTCAACCCGATCCAGTGGCGCTGCCCGGGCATGGAATGCGCGTCACTGGTGCGGGATTTCGGCGATAAAGTCGTCTTTCACGGTGCGATGGACAATCAGCAGACACTACCATTTGGAACTGTGGACGACGTCCGGGCAGAAGTGCGGGACCACATCAAAGCGTTCGAGAACGCGCGGTGGGTCTGCGCACCGTGTCATAACATCCAGGCGAATACGCCAACGCAGAATGTCGTTGCCATGTATGAAGCGATTCACGAGTTGGGCGCGCTGACTTGATCTGGGCGAGTCACGTGCCTGACATGCTTGACTGTCAAATCTTGATTCGGCCGACATGTACCGCCGGCATTACGGCGCCAACTGCTCAGCGGGAATTGCGCGAGCTTCGATCCGCGCGTCGGTCACCGTCCCGTTGAAGCGCGCCCCGCCCGCCGGAAGCGCTCCGATCGTGACCGGCGCATCGCAGTTCTGAATCAGCCCTGACGCGTCACGTGCCGCCACGCACTTCCGATCCACGTATAGACGCAGTTGCTGTCCGTCGTAGACCCCCGCCAGGTGGTGCTCGCCCTCGTCAGGCGCATGATGCCAGGCGATGCTGATGACACCGGTTGTCGTGTTCACCAGGAAGCTCGGCCCGGGCGCCGCCGCGCAAAGCCCGCCGTTGTGTCCCAGATCGCCGTATCGCAGACTGAATGACCCATGCTCGCCCAGCGTGTCGTGTCGCAACACATTGCCGTGGACGCCGATCTCGTCATCGGCCTCCTTCAAACGCCAGGGCGCCGAATAGAAATATCGCCCGTCAAACGCCCCGCCGTTGTAACCGTAACTCGCGATGCCGCTGGTGTGGGCGTGATCGATCGCGCTCCACGATTGCGGATCATCAAACGTCCCCGCCGTGTCGTAACGCAACAGATTGCCGTGGAGTTTGAACTCCGCAGGTCCAGCATTCTCACGAATGAAGGGAATGAAACAAACGAAACGCCCGTCAAAATAGGCGCCGTCGAATCCCGCCGTGCGCAATCCGTCCGTGTGATCGCCGTCGTAACAACTAAAGGCCGACGGATCGTCAAAGTCGCCGGTCGTGTCGAAACGCACCACCCGGGGATTCTGATACGGTGCGTAATAGATGTACCGGCCGTCGAACACCGCACCCACGCACATGCCCATTCCCCGCGGCGCCAAATCCTGACACTGCCAACTACCTGCGTCATCGAACGCGCTGGTCGTGTCGTAGCGCGCCGCCACGCTCTGATTCAGCGGCACGAAATAGATCCAGCGCCCGTCAAACGCCGCGCCGTCGAAACACGCCGCGTCCGGCCCACCCACCGTCGTGGCATCAAACCACGCGTAACTCGACGCGTCATCAAACGGCGCGTGCGTGTCATAGCGAATCACCTCACCGCTGTGATTGCTAACGTCTTCCTCGCCGCCGTAGCCCGGGCACAGGTATAGGTACCGCCCATCGAACGCGGCGCTCTGCGATGAATGGTCTCGTCCAATGTCGAACGCGGCCCACGCTTCCGTGGCGCTGAATTCCGCCCGTGTGTCATAGCGCAACAGTCGCGTGTGAAATCCGCCCGCGTGACTATGCCGCGGAACGAAATATACGAACCGCCCATCAAACCCGGCGCCGTAATATCCCCGGCAATCCAGACCGCCGGAACTCGATGCGTCGTACGCCGCATAGCTGGCCGCATCCTCGAACGGCGCGTGCGTGTCATAGCGCAACACGTTGCCGTGCGCGATCAGCCCTTCATGCTGCTCGGGACTGAAATACACATACCGGCCGTCGAACACCGCCCCGAAGTAACCGGTGCAATTCAGCCTGCCGATCGCCGACGCGTCAAACGCATCGAAACGGCCAAACTCCCGAGGGGGTGCCCACTTCGATACCAATGTCTGCATCTTCTCAACGCGGCGAGCGCCGGCCCGCACCCACGCCTGAACGGTAAGTTGATCCGTGAGCGTCGGACACGCAGGTGCTTCGCAATGCTCTGGCATTCACCAACCTGTGTAACACGGGAACTCATTCACGGGATTGATACGGACAACGCCTGCAGTCCGTCTTCACGCGTCATTCCTTCACTTCGTAATCCGCGTCAATCACGTCGTCATCTTTCTTGCCGCCGCCTGAAGACTCGGCGTCCGCCGCGGCGCCAGCCGGCTCGGGGCCGGCCTCCTGCTGCGCCTTGGCGGCCTCGGCGGCCTCGGCGGCCTCGGCTTCATACATGGCCTTACCCAGCTCCTGCGCGGTCTTCTGGAGGTGCTCGACGGCTCCGTCAATCGCCGCCTTGTCGTCGCCCTTGATCGCTTCCTCAACGCCGCTCAATGCCGACTCAATGTCGCCGCGGATCTGCTGGTCCACCTTGTCGCCGTGCTCTTCGAGCGTCTGCCGTGTTGAATGCACCAGGGCGTCGGCTTGATTCCGCGTATCAATCAACTCTCGCCGCTTGCGGTCCTCATCGGCGTGCGCCTCGGCGTCCTGTTTCATCCGATCGATCTCTTCGTCGCTCAACCCCGAGCTGCCCGTGATCTCAATCGACTGTTCCTTGCTCGTTGCCTTGTCCTTGGCTGTCACGTTGAGAATGCCGTTGGCATCGATATTGAATGTCACTTCGACCTGGGGCATGCCGCGCGGGGCCGGTGCGATGCCCGTCAGATTGAACTGTCCCAGCGTGCGATTGTCCTGTGCGAACTCGCGCTCGCCCTGCAACACGTGAATCGTCACTTCAGTCTGATTGTCCGCCGCGGTCGAAAATGTCTCGCTCTTCGACGTCGGGATCGTCGTGTTCCGCTCAATCAGCTTCGTCATCACGCTGCCCAGCGTCTCGATACCCAAGGTCAGTGGCGTGACGTCCAACAATAAAATGTCCGAGTCCTTGCCCTTGTTCAGCTCGTTGGCCAGCACCGCCGCGCCCACGCCGACCACCTCATCGGGATTGATCGACCGGTTCGGCTCTCTGGCGAACAACTCGTGCGCCAGCTCCTGCACCTTGGGAATACGGGTCGAGCCACCCACCAACACGATCTGGTGGATATCGCTTGGCGAAAGGCCCGCATCTTCCAACGCCCGCAGACACGGCTTGCGCAAACGCTCAATCATGTCCCCGATCAGCGATTCAAGCTTCGCCCGAGTGATCGTCAACTGCAGATGCTTCGGCCCGGATTGATCGGCGGTGATGAACGGCAGGTTCACCGTCGTCTCCAATTGCGTCGACAGCTCACACTTGGCCTTCTCCGCCGCTTCCTTCAACCGCTGCAACGCCATCGGGTCCTCGCGCAGGTCGATGCCCTGCTGCTTGCGGAACTCCTCGGCGATGTGACCGATCACGACCTCGTCAATGTCATCACCGCCCAGATGTGTGTCGCCGTTCGTTGCTTTGACCTGGAACGTGCCCACCTCCGGGTCGATCTCGAGGATCGACACGTCAAACGTGCCGCCGCCGAAGTCAAACACTGCGACCGTCTCTTCCTTCTTCTTGTCCAACCCGTATGCCAGCGCGGCCGCGGTGGGCTCGTTGATGATGCGCGTCACATTGAGCCCGGCGATCTCGCCTGCTTCCTTCGTCGCTTGGCGTTGTGAATCGTTGAAATACGCCGGCACCGTGATCACCGCGTCCGTCACCTCCTCACCCAGATAGTCCTCCGCGGTCTTCTTGAGATCCTGCAGCACCTTCGCCGAGATCTCCTGCGGCGTGTAGACCTTGCCGTCCACCTCCACCTTGACCAACTCATCAGCCCCGCCGACCACGGCGAAAGGCACGATCTTCTCTTCGGCCTGCACCTCGTGATGCCGCCGACCCATGAATCGCTTGATCGAGTAAACGGTTCGCTGTGGGTTGGTCACCTGCTGGTGACGCGCCGCCTGGCCGACCAGCACCTCGCCCTTGTCGGTGAACGCCACCACCGACGGCGTAATCCGATTGCCCGAACTGTTGACCAGCACCTTCGGCTGATCGCCCTCCACCAGAGCCACCACCGAGTTGGTCGTTCCAAGATCAATGCCAATGGTCTTTGCCATGATGAACCTCGTTCCTCTTGATAAGTGCCTGCGACCCGGATCAGCCCAAACAGCGTTCGCCGCCGCCTCGGCCGAGGTCGATACATATTGTCCCATCCCGATTGGCGCAACGCACATGCCATCACGGATCATGATAAACCGCTATGTACCAACATTTTACGGTTAATACGGTTTCTGGTTGTGCTGCCAACGACCCCGATCCAGGCTCAGACATCTGCCAATCTGACATACAAAGTGCTGGCGCGACTCGCGTTGTATGTTGTCTCCCAGCCCCGACCGCAACGGCCCAATCGGCGAATCACCGCCCCTGTGAACGAGGTTCACACCGGCTGCCCGCCGCGCAGCACCGGGTGTTGGTCGCCCATCAGTTCGCCGGTGTCCGCCCGCACGACGCCCGGCACGTGGTATTGGGGCACGTATCCCAGCCGCACCTCGTCCGAGGTATTGGCCCCGCTGCGATGCAACATCAGGGAACTGAACACCGCGACCTGGCCCGCTTCCATCTCCACGGGGATCGCCCCGCTGTCGTCGGCAAATTGCGCCACCAATGCGTTCAGTTCCTGATCGCGCACGTGTTCGACCAATCCCAACTTGTGCGAGCCGGGAATAATCCAGATGCACCCGTTGTCCACAAACGTGCGGCTCACCGCCGTCCAACAAGTGATGTATGCCTGGGGCACCGTGATCACGTAACCCGAGTCCTGATGCCAGGCGAATGATTGGCCCACCTCCGGCGGCTTGATCACGACCTGATTGAAATATAGATCCGCGCCCGGCCCAACAAATCGCGCGCAAGCCTCAACATAGATTGCCTGCTTGACGAATCGCGCCAGCACTTCGCTCCGCCCGTGCGCCCCACCAATGAACGGTCGATACAGCGCCAACTCCACAGCCGTCGCATCCCCTTTCCGTCGGCACTCCTCTATCCAATCCTCATGCAACCGCTCGAATTCAGCCGACGCCTCCGCCAACGTCTTGGCATCAAACATCGGTTCGGTGACGAAATAGCCCAGCTCGTCAAACTGTTTGGCTTGTGCATCGGTAATCAATGACATGCGCGCAAGAAACCTCCAGACAATGACCCAGGACTTCAATCTACTTAAACAGCTGCCGCAGACCTTCCTTGATCAATCGGTCACGAATATCTTCCTCGTCTTCTTTCTCCTCGCCGTCGCCCTGCGGTTGCTTATTCTCCTCCGGGGTCGGCTGCTCCTGTCCGTTTTCGGGGGCGGGCGGCGCGTCCCCATCCTGCCCGCCGCCAATAATGTCCAGCACGTTGCCGATGATCTCGCCTTCGTCGCCGCCGAGTTGCTTCTTGGCGACCAGCGCCGCGATGCGCGTCGTCGCCGCGCCAAAGTCCACTTGCGGATCGTCAATCGTGCCCCGCATCGGGATCTGCAGGATGTAATCCTCCGCCAGACCCTCAAGACCGAACGCATCGTCCAGCGTTTGCGCCGTGAGGCCCAACACCATATCGATGCGGTTTCGATTGAAATCAGCCTTGCCCCATGTGGCGATGCGGAAGCTCTCGGCCAAGATGATGTCCATCCGATCATACGTGGCGATGCCGCCTTGCAGATGCGCCACCAGCGGTGTGAACCGCGCGGTCAACTGCTTGCCGCCTCCCCGTTTGAGCAGCAGCATGAGCTTCTGCAGGATATCCCCGTTATCCATCACGATCGTGCCCAGCTCGAGCCGCGCTTCGGGAATCGTGGCTCGCTTGATGTCAAATCCCCACGCCCCTTCCTTGTCCGCCAGATTGATCTCGGTCAGTCGACGCTTGGGTTTGCCCCCGTCCGTCGCCGGAATCTCCATGTACGCCGGTACCGTTAGACGAATCGGCTTCTCGGCGCTCACCGCCTGCACGAGCAACGGATTGATATTCTTCAGCACCTTGGCGCCAATCTCGCGATTCACCAGCGTTTCCGCCACCACTTCCTTGCGAAGCGTCACCCGCTGATCGCGCAACTGAATCGGCACCTCCGCTGCGCCGTTCAGCCCCGCGATCGACGCGTTGATCGGGCCGTCCATCTCCTTCAGATCCGCCGAAAGATCCACACGGAACATGCGGCCCACAATCACCATGACTTCTTCACTGGCCCCGGGCACCAAGCTCATCGGCACCGGACCCGCCACCCCGTCGATCTTCACCGTCGCTGAATCAAGATTGAGTTTCCCATCAGGACCGAACAGCTTGACGAGGCGGCCCTGAATCTCGATCTTCTCCGGATCAGTCGACTTCTTCGTCGGGGCCTTCGCGTCGGGTCGAACCGTAATGAACGTAATTGCCGGAGGCGGCTTCACCGCGGCGCCGGCTGTACCGCCCGTCATCACATCCGTCGCGGCCACCATCGCGGACGTCGCGTTGTGGCCCTTCATGTCGAACGCAACCACCTCGGAAAGCCTCTCACCGACGAGCTCCGCCCTGAATTGCGTCAGATCCATGCGCTGCTTGCCGACAACGTCGTGCAACGACAGCTTCTCACTGGCGACCGTCAGACTCACCGCCGCCTGCGTCGCATCAAATCCAAACGCCCCACTGTCCGGCTTCGCCGGCATCACCAGTTCATCCACCGTCACGACGATGATCGCCGGTTCCAGCAGATCGATCTGTTTCGCTTTATCCCCGACCAACGATCGATACGTCTCCGGCTGCATCGTCCATTGGATGCGACCGGGCTTCACGAATCGAAAATCCCGAGCCGCTCTGAACGCCGTGTCCGCGGTCAGATAATCGCCGCGCACCGCCAGCGTCCCCGTGCCCTGCATCGGTCGCATGCCCGTAAGCTTCGCCCGGCCGTCGACCGACACCAGCGCCCCCACGATCGGCTCCAGATCCGACAACTGCCCGCCCGCCAGCGCCAAGACCCCCGTCGGCAGTCGTTCCACCTTGATTGTCGCTTCGATCGGCGCTTCGGAGATGGCCAATGCCCCATCGCGCAATACATCTGACAGCGTGGCATCCACCACTAACGACCCCGCATCGTCGCGCTGCGGAGTCTGTGTTTCGCCGGAGACGTGAAGTGCAAGTTGATTCGTCGACCCGTCAAGTCCGAACGTCGCTGTCGTGTTCGTCAGTCCCATGCCAACATATCTCGGATCGCCGGCCAGCATCAGCCGATCGATCCTGGCCCCGCCCGTCACCCGCGCCGTCGACAGATCACCGCCACCCAGCGGCCACGCCAGCGCGTCCACTGTCAGCTCAACCGGTGTGTCGCCCGCAAGCGTTGGCTGACCTTCAACAGCAAAATCCAATGCCGCTAGCATCTGCGGCCCGGCCAGTAATTTCGCGATCGTCGCCGGCTGGTTGGATTGCAGTGTCACTCGACTCGAAGTCACATGCAGGTGCGATGTCACATCCGCCCGCGGCGCGCTGGCGATGATGTCCACGCCAAACGCCTCGATGCCCCCATCCGACCCAAGACCCCCATTCGCCGTGATATTCACATCGACCACACCACCCGCCGTCGACGCCAGTTGACTCGTCGGTGCCGTCGGCTCCAGTCGACCCTTCAGCGTGGCCGACATCGCGGTCAGGGACGCGCCACCGACGTCCGCGCGCACGTCGATCAGGCGCACGCCGCCGAGTTCCGCCACATCGCCAATGACCGCATCGCCCAACTCCAATGATGCCGCCAGCCGTGACGCCGCCGGCTGCAACGTCGGATCTCCGTCCCCGGGGATCGGCAGCCGCAGATCCGTGATCGTCAGCACATAGTCGACCGGCGCCGCCAGTTGGCCGATTTGCCCGGTTGGAACGAGCGCCGCCACCAACGCCGGCGTTGCCTGACCCTTGATAATCGCCGGCGCGTCACCGATGCGCAGCACGCCCTCAATTATCTCCACCGGAAGACGCCCGCTGAAGCGCCTCGGCGTGTGCGACCGAACATCCAGCGTCAGCAACTGCCGCGCGCCGGCCGTGGACGTCAGATCAACGTCACAATGCGACCCCAACATCTCTTCCAGCACGCCGCCCATGTCGATCACTCGATCCACCAGTGCCGACGGTACCTGTTCCAGGTGGCCCACGATATTTGTTGTCAGCCGATCGAGTTGTAGCCGACCGTCAGCGTCAACCGCATCGCTAATTGTGCCGTTGAGCTGAAGACCGCCGCGATCGCTGCCCTGCAGAATGTCACCTGAAGCGGCCAATGTGATCGCATCCGCCAGCCGCTGCGTGCCTACCGAGCCGCTCAATCCCTCGATCACGATATCTCCGAGCGTCGGATCGCCCGTCAATTCCACATCCCCGATGCCCAGAACAATCTCCGCCGCAGCCGCCGCCAGATCAATGTGAACTCGCCGTGTCGGCGCATCGATCACCGCCGGCACTGACAATCTGTTGACCTTCAGTTCGACCTCCACGCGGCCCGCGAGTACCAGGGGATTCTCCCGGCCCATGCGTGTCTGAATCACGTGTGCCAGGGCGGGCTGCGCGTACCACACGCCCTGGCCTTTCGTCACCTGCAGCACACCCCCGGCCCACTCGACGGTGAACTCCTGCCGTCCGTTCGTGGTTTTGAGCAACACCGATTGAGTCGCACCTTCGATGCCGTTTGCACATTTCAAATGACTTGAAAAACTGACAGATTCGCCCGTCGCCGCATGCAATACGCCGTTTTGCCCGAGCAACATGTCAAGGGCCTCGGCCGGAAGATCCTCGACCTCCGCATCGACCTCCGCGCTCACCCGATCCAGATGCAAGACACCCTCGGCATTGAATCCGCTGAGCGTGCCGGCGACATGAACCGAGCCGGTCAGCTTGCCCTGTTTGGCCGTCGCGTCAAGCGAAAGCGCCATGGGTCGGCTGATGTCTTCGATGGTCAGCTCGGCATCGCCGTGGATCTCCGTCGTTTGGACGCCGTCGACCCGCAGGATCAGGTCCGTCACCTTGATCTGCCCCGACAGCGACGGAGGCACATGCATAATCCCGCCGCTATCCATTCGATCATTCGCCTGTTCGTCTTCTGCCTCGTCCGACGGGTCGCGCCCCAGGGCAAGATCGAGATTCAGCTGCTCATTTGCGTCACGCGTGATTGAAATGACCGGCTTGCTCAGTTCTGTTAAACCAAGGTCGTAATCGCCGCGCGTCAGTTTGACCAGTGAAGCGCCAATCTGCAGACGTTCAAATTCGACTACCGGCTCGCCCGACGGATCAAGCAGCTTAAACCCCGTGACCCGCTGATCGCCTAGCCAACTCAGACGAATGCCTTCGATCTCGACCGACCCGGGTATGCTTCCGTTGATGCGCCCTACCACGATGCCGCGCACCAGGCCGCTCGATGCGATCAGCGGCCCGAACACCACCAACAAGACCACCACCAGCACGACGAGCGCAACCAGCCGCCGCCAACGACGCTTGCGCGGTTTGGCCGGCTTGGCCGAAGCTGGTGTCGCAGCCGCTGGGTCTTTCGCGGGCGGTTCCGTTGAACGTTCTTCGTTGGCCATCGACTACCCCTGAAAGGACTCAATTCACGACATCGGTCCATTCTATGCAGGAAAATGCTCTGATATGTCAGCGTGCAATGGCCGGCTCGGCCTGCCTCGCCCCGCCTTGTCCACCGGTGAGTGCCAGCATCCGCCGCAGCGCCACCAGCGACCACCGCCGCACACCCGGCGGCACGGTGATCCGATTCACCACCCGCCCCGCCGCCAACTCGTCGAGCGTCCACAACAGATGCGACGGATCGACCCGGTACATCGTCGTGCATAAGCACTGACAGTCTGAAAGGATGCGAACGTGCTTGTCCGGGTGCCGCGATGCCAGGCGATTGCCCAGATGCACCTCCGTGCCCACCGCCCAGGCTGATC
Organism: Planctomycetaceae bacterium; assembly: GCA_002685935.1. Lineage (GTDB taxonomy): Bacteria > Planctomycetota > Phycisphaerae > Phycisphaerales > Zrk34. Next base: position 11,789 of record NYZD01000168.1, read on the forward strand.
CGGGCGCGCCCGCGTCAATCGCCTTGATGATCCCCTCCGTCGACGCACTGATGTCCGCTCTTTGCACCACCTCGTACTCACATTCGGGATGCACGATCACCGTCATGTCCGCCTGCTGCACCTTGATCTGATCGACGTGCTCCGGCCGAAACAGCTTGTGCACCGAGCAATGCCCCTTCCACAGAATCACGTCGCTGCCCTCGATCGTCGCGGCGTCATTGCCGCCAAGCGGTTCTGACGTTTGCGGATCCCACAAACACATTTGCCTATGAATGTCGTATCCCATCGCTGCCGCTGTGTTGCGCCCCAGATGCTGATCCGGCAGAAACAGAATCCGTATCGACTCGCCTTCCCGCTTGGGCGCGGTCCCGCCGGCAAACGCCCATGCCATCACCGCTTCGGCATTGGACGACGTGCACACCGCCCCGCCGTGTTCACCGACAAACGCTTTGATCGCGGCGGAACTGTTCATGTACGTGATCGGCACCACGCGCACGTCTGACCCCGCCCCATCCCACACCTCATGGATCTGCCGCCACGCCTCAACCGTGTCGTCATAGTCGGCCATATCCGCCATCGAGCATCCCGCCGACAGATCCGGCAGGATGACCGCCACGTCCTCCGGCGTCAGCACGTCCGCGGATTCAGCCATGAAGTGCACACCGCAGAAAATGACGTACCGCGCCCCCACTTCATTCACCTTTTCCGACGCCAGTTGGGCCAGCTTGAATGAGTCACCCGTGAAATCGGCGTGACGGACCACGTCATCCTGCTGATAATGGTGACCGAGAATCACCAACTGATCGCCCAGTTCCTCCCGGCGCGCGGCGATCGCTTCGGCAAGCTGCCCTTCCGTCATTCCTGCGTATTGGGGGCCCAACGGCGGCTGCCACAGCATGTCCAAGTTGCTCCTGCCGAGGTGTCCTGTCGCCGCCGGATTATACGGCAACTTCGACGCCTGGCGTTGATTGGGCCCAATATTCCCCGCCATTACCGGACCACGATCCCGTCAATCAATCCTGATCGGGGCGTTTTCGGTTAAGCGCGGCGCGGATTGGCCCGACGTACTGATCGGGTCAGTGCGCCAGGTGAACAGGAGTTTCTGATGGGACGAACCGCCGCTAAACGAACGGCAAAAGCCGATGCGAAATCCCGCGCGCGGCGCGCCAATTCACCCGTTCAAAGCACCATGCAAATGTACCTGCGGGAGATCAACCAGACCCCGCTGCTGACCGCCGACGAAGAGAAACAGCTCGCCTGGCGCATCATCCATGACAACGACGCCGACGCCCGCGAACACATGGTCACCGCCAACCTTCGGCTGGTCGTTGCCATCGCCAAGAACTTCACCAACCGCGGCATGTCTCTTCAGGATCTGATTGAAGAAGGCAATCTCGGCCTGATCCGCGCCTCGGAGAGCTTCGATCCCTCCCAGGGCGCTCGATTCAGCACCTACGCTTCATGGTGGATCAAACAGGCGATCAAGCGCGCGCTGATCAACGCCGGTCAGCCCATTCACATCCCCGCCTACATGGTTGAACTCATCGCCCGGTGGAAGCGCGCCGGTCGCGAACTTGAAGGCAAGCTCGGCCGCCCCGCCACAATCGAAGAACTCGCCGAGGCCATGGAAATGCCGCCGCACAAGCTGCGGTACGTCCGTCGCGCCGTCCGCGCACACCAGCGGCCCACCCAGATGTCGCAACACGTCGGCGCCGAAGACATGACCCTCGGTGATCTGCTACCCGACGAAAACACGCCCGCCCCCCACGACGCTTTGCTGGCCGAGGATGAACTCGAGACGTTGCGCCGTTTGCTCGACGCCATCGACGATCGTGAGTCCATCATTCTTCGTTTGAGATTTGGCCTCGACGGTGAAGAGCCCATGACACTTCGTGAGATCGGTAAGCGCATTGGCTTAACACGTGAGCGCGTCAGGCAGATCGAGATCGCCGCATTGAGAAAACTTAACAGTCGATTGGTGCGCGAACTTGAACCCCCCGCGATTCCTCGCCGGCGACAGAAAATGGCATCCTGACACGCTTCGCGCCTGAATTTGCATTGACGTCGTTGTGATTGCCCGCGTCCTACCTCGGCATGTCCGCAATGCGGACCCCTTGATTTATCTCCACGCATGTATAGACTGGCCCACCGTTTTTCCGAGATGGGATCGCCGGTCTAAACCCCGGGGTAGTGGAGGTTTTCGTGGCCAAGAGAGCGTTGTCGAACGTCAGTACTGTCGAAATACAAGCCGAGTTGCGGCGGCGACAGCAAAAGTTACCCGCCCTCAAGCGCAAACAAAAGAAATTGCTCGCCGACCTCGCCGAAGTTGAAAACCAACTCGCCGCGCTTGGCATATCGGCCTCAAAACGCGCGGCAATCAGTTCCGCCCCAAGGGGCCGCCGACCCAAGAACAAGAAGAATCTCGCCGATACCCTCGCTTCCGTGCTCAGCAAGACCAAACCCATGCGCGTCATCGAGGCCGTCGCCGCCGTGAAAAAGGCTGGCTACAAGACCACATCCAACAACTTCAACACCATCGTCAATCAAACACTGCTGAAGGACAAGAAACGCTTCAAGCAGACCGGCCGCGGAAAGTACGTCGTAAAAGCGTAATGTGCACGGCTTCTCGGGTTCACGCGACAGGCAAAGGCCCGCCAGAGCGGGCCTTTGCTATTGCCTCCCATGCGCGATCGTGCACCATAACCTGAAGCCACAACCACATCATCGATACATCAGTGCTCCAGGCACAACATGTCGCACTGCCGGTTCGTGGAACACGAAGCCTTGGTTGCGCCAGCCTTGAGCCGCTAGTTGCACGCATCACCATCCGCCAGCAGGGGCGCCGACCGGCATTCGACAAACATCCTGAACCTGCTTCGCGTCCAACTTCAACTCCGCAAAGCGCAATAAAACCATTGACAGCTACTGTCCCTATGCGTTAGCTTTGGCAGTCGTCAGTCAGGGATGCGTTGCGACGGCTATGCACGGAAGCGAAGTTCGTTGGTCCGCCGTTGCAGCAGAGCAACACCCATGCAATGAAACGAGGTCGTTGATGGCTTTGGCCGACCCCGCCGTTTGGCGGGATATGCAGTCCTACCTGTGCCGATATCACGGTGAGCTGTGCCGGCAGTGGTTTGATGAGCTGGAACCAATGCGCCTCGATGGTGGAATCCTTGAGATCACCGCGCGCAATTCCACACAGATCAATTACCTGCAACAGCGCTGTCGCGACCCCTTCACCGAGGCCGCCCAAAATATCACCGGCGCCCTGGTCGTCGTCAATTTCATCGGCCCCAACGGAGCGACCACACCCCAAGGCGGTCCAACTCGGTCTACCGGTGACCTCGGTAGCGATGAGTTGTTGCTCAGCCCCGACCACACGTTCGCCAATTTCGTCGTCGGCCCGGGCAATCAGTTGGCCTGCGCCGCCGCCAAGGCCGTCTCCGAGCAATTAGGCCGCGCCTACAACCCCCTGTTCATCCACGGCGGCGTTGGACTTGGCAAGACGCATCTCCTGCAGGCAATCTGCCATCAGATCAATGACGCGCATGCCGACGCTACGACCTATTACGTCAGTTGCGACACGTTCATGAACGAGTTCATGCAATGCGTGCAAAACGGACAGATGCATACCTTCCACCAACGCTATCGCCACGTCGACCTGCTCATGATCGACGACATCCATTTTCTGACCAACCGAGAACGTACCCAGGAAGAATTCTTTCACACCTTCAACACCCTCTACCAGAATGACAAACAGATCGTCTTATCGAGCGACTCGCCGCCCAGCGAGATCCCCCAGCTGGAAGAACGTCTGATCTCACGCTTTAACTGGGGCCTGGTCACCCGCGTCGACCAGCCCTGCTACGAAACGCGCGTCGCGATCGTCCAGAAGAAGGCCGAACTGCGCGGCCTGCCCCTGCCCAACGATGTTGTCTACTTTATCGCCGCCAAAATCGAATCCAATACTCGTGAACTTGAAGGCGCCATCACCAAGGTCCAGAGCCTCGCTGCGTTGCGCCAACTGCCCATCGAACTCAAACTCGCCCAACAGGCTCTCGGTGACCAACAGACCATCGTCGTCAACCCGCAACCGTCGATTCAGAATATCATCGACGCGGTCACCAACTACTACGGCGTCAAACTCGCCGACCTGCAATCCAAACGCCGCCATCGCTCGATCACGATCCCCCGTCAGGTGTGTATGCATCTCGCGCGCAAGCGCACCCGCTACAGCCTCGAAGAGATCGGCGGCTATTTCGGTGGCCGCGATCACACCACCGTGATGCACGCTTGCCGCACGATTGAGGGCCGGGCTCAATCGGACGTTTCCTTCGCCGCCCAACTCGATGAGATTGACGAGCAACTTAGCCTTGCGTCGAACAACTAGGCGCTGTCTGTTTTCCTGTGGGTAAGTTGTGGGTAAAGTGGTGGCAGCGAACACTGGCTGGCGAGGCCCCGAAACACTAAACACACGATGAGCCGTCTGTTCCTTCTTTTTTGGCCTGCCCTGACCAGCCGACACCAGTTGATCCGCCAGTTTGCCATGGTTTTCGATCGGCAATAACCATCGTCGCTAACATTCCTTATCGAATTCGCCTTCGTGGTTATGCACAAATTGACAAAGCTTATTACTATGATGAACTAGAAAGGTAACCTCATCGTTATATAGTCCGGCGGCAAATCCCGGTAACTCAACCACCAGCACCGTCAGATCGGTGACGTAACTCAAACGGAGGACGCCATGTCAGGCGATCCGCAAAACGATCTTTCCCAACTCACCGCCAAGGTTCAGGAAGCACACGACAAGCTGACCGAGCAAATCGGCCGAATCATCATCGGCCAAAATGAAGTCGTCGATCAGATGCTTATCACGCTGTTCTGCCAAGGCCATGCTGTGCTCATGGGTGTGCCCGGGTTGGCCAAGACGCTCCTGGTCTCAACCATCGCGCGAGCCCTGTCTCTCGACTTCTCTCGTATCCAGTTCACGCCCGACCTGATGCCTTCGGATATCACCGGAACCGAGGTGATCGAGGAAGATCGGAGCACAGGTCGTCGCGAGTTGCGTTTTGTCAGAGGCCCGGTCTTCGCCAACGTCCTGCTCGCCGATGAGATCAATCGCACCCCGCCCAAGACTCAGGCCGCCCTGCTGGAGGCCATGCAGGAGCATCAGGTCACCGCGGGCGGCGACCGCCATCACCTGCCCGAACCGTTTTTCGTGCTCGCCACTCAGAACCCCATCGAACAGGAAGGCACGTACCCTCTGCCCGAAGCGCAACTCGACCGGTTCATGTTTATGATCAATGTCCAGTACCCTTCCGAAGATGAAGAGCTGGAGATTGTACGACGCACCACCGGCCGCTTTGATACCGGTGTTGACGCCGTCCTCGACGCTCAGCAGGTCCTCGACCTCCAGCAACTCGTGCGCGATGTTCCCGTGGCCGATCACGTGATCCGCTATGCCCTGCGGCTCGTGCGGACAACGCGCCTTGGATCTGAGGGCCTCCCGGAATTCATTCAGCGTTATCTTAGCTGGGGTGCCGGCCCGCGCGCCAGCCAGTTCCTCATCCTCGCGGGCAAAGCCCGGGCGATCCTCAGTGCCCGCAGCCACGTCGATATTGAAGATATCCGCGCCGTGGCCCATCCTGTGTTACGTCATCGGCTGATCGTGAACTTCAACGCCGAGGCCGATGGCATCGATTCAGACCACATCATCGATCAGTTGCTCAACGAAATTGCCATCGACGGCACCGATCCCGCAACCCAGCGGCAGGTCGATCAGGTCCTGCGGTAGCTCGTGGTCGCAGTCGACGCATTTTGCTCGTCCGTCTATACTTTGCCTCCCGATTCTGCCTAGGCTAGGCGAAGGGCTGCTGGGTTATGCCGTACGAATTAGAGCCGTTTGATGTAGATGTCGAAACGCTGCCCTACCTCGAGGATCAAGCGACCCCCGGGGACCGGTGGACGCTGAACTTCGGCCCCCAGCACCCCGCCACCCACACCACCCTTCGCCTCGTGCTCGAACTTGATGGCGAGCGCGTCGCTCGCGCCATGCCTCACATCGGGTATCTCCACTCCGGATTCGAGAAAATCGCCGAGCATCACGACTACAACCAGTATGTCGTCGTGACTGATCGGATGAACTACGTCAGCCCGATCGCCAACAACATCGTCTGGCATCACGTCGTCGAGAAGCTCTTCGATATCGAGCTCACGCCCCGCTGCAAGGTGCTCCGCACCATCATGGCCGAGCTGGCCCGCATTCAGGATCACCTGCTGTGCTGTGGTGCCGCCGCACTCGATCTCGGAGCGTTCACCGCCTTCCTCTACGGCTTTAACGAACGCGAGACCATCTACGACATCTGCGAGTACGTCAGTGGCGCTCGCTTTACCACCAGTTGGACCCGTGTCGGCGGCCTCTGCGGCGACCTGCCCGATGAACAGGTCTTCAAGAACAAGGTCAAGACGTTCATCAACGACCAACTGCCCAATGCCATCGCCGACATCGAAGGCCTGCTTAACAACAACCGCATCTTCATCGACCGCACCGTCAATATCGGGACAATCACCAGCGACGACGCGATTGCCTGGTCGCTCTCCGGTCCGGTCGCGCGATCCGCCGGTGTTCGCCGCGATCTCCGCAAGGATCAGCCCTATCTCTGCTACGAGGAGAACTGGGACGGCCAAGGCGCCGCGCCGGTTGAATTCAAAGTGCCCATCATGGACGGCGGCGACGTCTACTGCCGTTACCGCGTCCGCCTCGAGGAAATGAAACAGTCCGTCAGCATCATCAATCAGCTCATCGACCGCATCCCCGAAGGCCCCGTCAATGTCCACCCCGACGACAAAATGCACATTCCCTCGAAGGACGAAGTCTACGGGTCCATTGAAGGACTCATCCATCATTTTGAACTGATCATGACCAACCGCGGTTGGGAAGCCCCCGTCGCCGAAGTCTACGGCGCCAATGAAACCGCCAACGGCGAACTGGGGTTCTACATCGTCTCCGACGGCGGCCCGCGCGTCTGGCGCTCCCGCTGTCGGCCCCCCTCGTTCATCAATTACCAATGCTTCCCGAAAATGATGGAAGGACATCTGCTCGCCGACGTCGTCGCCGTCCTCGGATCGCTGAACGTCATCGCCGCCGAGCTGGATCGCTGAACCCCATCACCCGCGGCACGCATCGCAAGTGAGTCACCATGGCTTGGATCACCAAAAACGCCGGCACCATGCAGATCGATCGGCGCGAGGAGCCGTACCTCTCGGATGAAACCAGGGCGAAGCTCGAAGCCGAAGTCATCCCCCGCTACGCCACCCGACAGGCCGCCACGCTGCCTGTCTTGCATGAGATTCAGCACCAGCACAACTGGATCCCCTATCAGGCCCTCGAGGAAGCCGCCGAGTTTCTAGGCCTCTCCGCCGGCGAGGTCATCGACTGCGCCACCTTCTACGAGGAGTTCTTCTTACACCCCAAGGGACGACACCTCGTGCAGATGTGCCAGTCCCTAAGCTGCGAACTGTGCGGCCACGAGCCGATCCTCGAAAAGATTCAGCAGAAGCTCGACATCATGCCCGGCGAGACCACCGACGACGACCGCGTCACCTTGATGACCGTCGAGTGCCTTGGCTCCTGCGGCACCGCACCGGCCTTGATGATCGACGGAACCTTGCACGAAAACGTAACGTGGGAGCAGGCCAAGAGGCTTCTGGACGATCTGGCATAACGCCATGACCACCCCGCGCCAAAACTGGTTCACGCGGTTGTGCCGCAACGCCGGGCTGGCCGTACACGGCGCCACCAAAACCGGCCAGCGCAAACAGACCGTTCGCCATGAAACAGTCGAACAGCAGCGCGGAAACATCACCCTCAGACGCACAACGATCGAGGAAGTCGAAGTCAAAGATCAGAAATAGAACGTTCAGCCGCATCGCAAACCGTCGGGCGTTCCCCGAATCGCGACGCCATCAGGAAATCTCACCGTGGCACTAGCAGAACCCGTACTCCTCAAACGCATCCCCCCCCCCCCCTGGGGCAACGTGGCCGATCGCAAACTCGTCACCTACAGCGACTACGTCGCCACCGGCGGGTACGAGAGCCTCAAGAAATCTCTCGAGATGCCGCCCGGCGAACTCGTCGATCTCGTCAAAGCATCGGAATTGCGCGGCCGCGGCGGCGCGGGGTTCAGTGCCGGCCTCAAGTGGTCGTTCCTGCCTGCACCCGATGGCGAGCGCCGCTACCTCGCCGTCAACGCCGATGAATCCGAGCCCGGCACGTTCAAGGATCGCCTGCTCATCGATTTCGATCCCCACCTGCTCATCGAAGGCATCGCGATCTGCTGCCACGCCTGCCAGCTGGACACCGCCTACATCTACATTCGCGGCGAGTACCACCACCAGGCCCGGGTCCTCGAAGCCAGCCTCACAGAAGCCTACGACAATCGGATCTTCGGCCCCAACTCGCAGCTCGGTCAGATCAACGGTCGCGACGTGCACTGTTATGTCCACCGCGGCGCCGGCGCCTACATCTGTGGTGAAGAAACCGGCTTGCTCGAGTCGCTCGAAGGCAAACGCGGATGGCCGCGCATCAAGCCACCCTTCCCCGCCGTGGCCGGCCTCTTCCAGCGCCCCACCGTCATCAACAACGTCGAGACCCTCGCCGACCTGCCCGATATCCTCAGCCGCGGCGTCGATTGGTTCCGATCCATCGGCCGCGCCTCAACTCTTGGCGAAAACGTCCCGGGATCCTACGGCCCGAAACTCTACGGCGTGTCCGGCCACGTCAACATCCCCGGCGTCTATGAAGAAGAGCTCGGCGTCCCCATGTCGCAGCTCATCGAGAAACACTGCGGCGGCATGCGCAACGGAAAGAAATACAAAGCCGCCGTCCCCGGTGGTATCTCCATGGGCGTACTGGGTACCGATCAATACGATGCCGAACTCGATTTCGACATCGGCCGGCGCTACAACGTGCTCGGCCTCGGCACCGCCGGCGTCATCGTCATGGACGAAGACACCGACATGGTCGCCGTTACCCGCAACATCGCGCGGTTCTTCAGCCACGAATCCTGCGGACAGTGCACGCCCTGTCGCGAAGGCAGCGGATGGGTCTATCAGATGCTCTGCCGGATTGAGCAGGGCGATGGCAAATACAAGGACCTCGACCTGCTCGATGAGATCGCACGGTCCATGGGCGCGATGCCCGGTACCACCATTTGCGGTCTGGCCGACGGCACCAACTGGGCCGTCCGCACGATCCTCGAAAAATTCCGTGATGAGTTCGAGTCCCGATGCACCGCATCGCTCGTGCAGGTCGGCGTCCCCTCCTCCGCCTGAATTTCAAGCGTCTTCCAGCACCTTGGCCGTCACCCGTTCCACGAGATCCTTCACCTGCTCGCGAAACGTCAGCATGTGCGGCGCTTCAAGATGTGCCTCCAGCGCCGACAGGCTTGACCACTTCTCAATCACTGTCACCACGCGCTCTTCCACAACCTGAAACGCCGGCCCATCCGCCACATCGACCGCCGGTGCATATTCAACGCACCCATCCTCCGCCAGCACATTGGGCACGTTGCCCTTGAAAAGCTCGATGAACTCCGCCCTCTTCCCCGGTTTGACTTCAATCGATGCAAGCACATGGATCATGCGGTGGGCTCCTTTGATTGGGCAACGGTACACGAATCGACGCGAAATGGAAGAGCTATTCACCCAAGTCCAGATGAATCACCGCATTGACCACACCATCGACGACATTCGCCATCCGATCGTAATCCAGCGTATCAGGCCTGTCCGTGGTCCTGTGATAGTTTGAGTTCCTCAAAAATGCCGTATCGGTAATCATCACCGCGCTGATGTCATTGGCCCAGTAGTTACGATGGTCCGAAAGATCCGTCCCCATCGAGGTCGGGCCGCAATAGCTGCGCGCATCGAGGTCCGACGCCCCTCGGAAGCTCCGCTTGATGTCCGCGATCAACGGTCGATCCCGCCAACGTCCGGCGATCATGATGAAATCGCCGCGACCGGGATAGAACAGTCGTAATGGGCTGGACCACGAAGATTGCTCCCCCGAGAAATAACCGATCATTTCAAGGCAGATCATTGCCTTGACCGGTGTCTTAGCTTCAATCAATGACGCGGCGTGGACCGCGCTTCCCATCTGCGGCGAAGCGAAGAACGGCGGCTCCTCGGTCGAGTAGGCAACCAACTCAACCGGCACCGAAATATCACGGGATGCCAAAACGCGTGCGACCTCCAGAAGCCCCGCCGTGCCGCTGGCGTTGTCGTCCGCCCCGGGAAGTTCGCCGAACACGTCGTAATGCGCCCCCACGATAATCCTCGGCCCATTCTTGCCACCCAATCGCGCAATCACGTTACGAAACGTATCTCCCCCCGCCTCGTAGGTTTGCTCGGTAACTTCCGCGCCGGTGGCCCCAAATGCGTCTCGAATGTAATCCGCGGCACGGGACAGATTCTCCGGTCGCCCGTAATACCGAGGCTTCACGTCTTCGCAAAGGAATAGAACGCGACCTCGCAGCGCTTCGGGATCGGCCTGCGCTCCGCTGGGCAATGGATCGCGCCCGGTCATCGGCTGCGTGATCGCGACGCGCAGGCCGACGACACCAAGTACAAGAACGACCAGAATCCCGACCAACATTCTGACTATGCGCCGTTTGATCCGCATGTTGGTCCTTCAATTCACGCGCGACCCTAACAGAAAAACCCACCCGCGCCGGGCGCGAATGGGTCTATCAATCATGTAATGGAGCGGGAGCACCGTTCACACACTGGCCGATTCTTCCAGCGCCGCCGCCATGTCTTCCTTCGACGTGATACCCACAAACTTGCGTGCCTCCTGGCCGCCGCTGAACAGGATTACCGTCGGAATCGCCTGGATGCCGTACTTCACCGCCGTGTCGAGGTTGGAATGGGTATCAAGCTTGCCCACCTTCACCTTACCGGCGAAATCGCCCGCCAGTTCCTCGATCACCGGCGCGAGCATCTTGCAGGGCATGCACCACTCCGCCCAGAAGTCCACCAGTACCGGCTGATCCGACTGCAAGACCTCAGCCTCAAAATTGTCATCGGTGATTTCCAACACTGCGTCGCTCGCCATGACCCGCTCCTTCCATACGACGGGGTGTGATGTCTACTCGCAAGGCACGCGATTCTAGGAAGCACTGCCCTCCCGATCAAACCGACTCACTTGCCCTGCGCTTCTCGCACCGCTGTTACGACGTCCGCCGCTTCACGGTTCATCCCCACGTCATGCACACGGAACATCTGCACGCCCGCCATCACGCCCAACACCGTCGTAGCCGCCGTGCCCACCGCGCGTTGCGCTGGATCGTCCTGGCCCGTGATCTGGCCAATGAACCGCTTACGCGACGCCCCAAGCATCACCGCCTGCCCCGTCGCCACAAACACATCCAGATGTCGCAATAGCACCAGATTGTGAGCCGTGGTCTTGCCGAATCCGATCCCCGGATCGATCACGATCTGTTCCTGCCGCACGCCCGCCGCGCCCGCCGCCTCCACCCGCCGCATTAGAAAGTCGCGCACCTCGGTCACCACATCTCCATACTGCGGATCATCCTGCATCGTGGCTGGCTCACCCAGCATATGCATCAGCACCAGCGCCGCCCCACGATCAGCCGCGACTCGAAACACGTCCGTGTCGTCCCGCCCGGCGCTCACGTCGTTCACCATCACCGCACCGGCATCGAGCGCGCGCTCCGCCACGACCGACCGCGTCGTGTCAACGCTCAATGAAACGTCCGTCTCGCCCGCCAGCCTTTCGATCACCGGAATCACGCGGCGGCACTGCTCATCGGCATCAATGCGCTGCGCGCCGGGACGGGTTGATTCCCCGCCAATGTCGATTGCGTCGGCCCCCTGCTCGACCATTGACATCGCAGCGCCCACGGCCCCATCCGCGTCGCCGTAAGCCCCGCCGTCGGAAAAACTGTCCGGCGTCAGATTCAAAATGCCCACAATCACCGCGCGGTCCAGATCCAACGCCGCGCGATCCGGCAGGTGCAGTCTCATGACAATAGTGTAAGGCCAACACGCAAAGTGCAGCACAACCCCATCAGAAGATCACCCATCGCGCTCGGTCATCACCCCCGAAATCTGTTCGCTGTGCACAGACTACTGCACTTCAATATGCACGGGCGCTTCAAGTGATTTCAGTTGCATCAGCGCGAAGACCAACTCTCGAAGCAGTGCCTGCGGCGCCTGAACTTTGCCCAGAACGTTGCTGTCGTGGACTGACAGCGAAAACGCCGTCGGCGGCAGGCCCGTCGGTAGCTGAATCTGCTCGATTCGACGGTCCACCCGCACCAGATGTCCGCGTAGAAATTCAAACGCTCCCGCAAGGTTCACGTATCCCTCCACCACGCGGTGAGGCGGCATCGTGGACCGCAGCTCAGCGACGCCCGACGATTGGTCCATCGCGCCCGACCCGCCCGAACTGGCGATCGCCGCATCAACCAGCGGTTGGCTGGGCTCGGAACTCAAGATCAGCGCCCCCCGCGCGGTCGTCGCGTAGCCGCTGTAGCCGTGCGTAATCAGCATTGCCAACGTGCCGTAATGTGCCAGTCCCGATGCCGGGATGTTGATACCCGCATCAAGGTGATCGATGCGGTATTCGTGCTTTTCACCGCTCAGCATCACACGCTCGGTGTATTCAACGTGCATGCCCCAGCCATTGGGCGCCGCCGCGGAGTCCGCGAATGTGTCAATGAAAGCCGTCGCATTGGGCGACTCAGCCACCACCACGTTCGCCATCACGTCTCGCGTCTCCTCTGACGGCACGTACCAGGCGTGCTGTACCACGCCGCCGCGGTGCGGCGCCAACTTCGCGACGTGCTGAAGCATCCGCCCGTACGGATTGTCCGACGGCACACGATCCTGCAAATTCCGCACCCACGCATCAATCGGAAGCGAACTCAGATCGGTCGACATCGCCATCATGTACGGCAGTGCCGGCAGGCGATTCAGCAGCAGCGGCTTGTCCGACCCACCGACAAGATCCTTGCCCAGTGGGCTGTCCGGCTTCATCTGCATATCGACCGTCAACTCCAGACGATCATCGCCGATCATCAATCCAAACATGGCCCCCCGTCCGTCACGCAAAATCGCAATGCCCATATCCAGCATGGCATTCTGGAACACGTTCTGCATCATCGCTTCATTGGCGTCGACCAATCCCAGTTGCACTTCCTGGCGGGTCTGTTCGGCCATGAGCGGTCTCAAATACGGCAACTGAACGCCCACCGTCTTGTTCAGCGCTTCCAGATTGAAGTAGAACGACAGATGTCCTTGTTCCAGCGCCGCTCGACCCCCCGGCCCCAGTTGATCGCCCACCGCCTGCGCGCGCGACGGGTTCGCGGTCTGGATGCTTTGGGCCCATGCGCGATCCGTGCTGACCACCGCGTAACCCCCAAGGGGTCGCAGGTACAGTTCCTGGGTGACCGAGCCATAGCCCGTCGCCCGGCGCAGGTCGCCCTGATCGCTCACCACGTTCTGGAATGATCCAGCCAGCGCATCAAAATCGCTGATTGGCACGATGATCACCGTCGTCGCGGGATTCTCGGTAAAGCCCAGGCCCTTGCTGACCACCACCAGCCCACCGTCCATGCGAACGCCGGGCCCCTGGCCGATCACCGCGTCCAGCGCGAGAGCCGCCACCGCGTTAGTGCCCTCGTCACCGGGCTCAATCTCCGGCAACTTCGCCGCCAGCGCCGCCAGATTCGGCACGACCACCGCCATCTGCGCATCAGCCGGCACATGCCCCACCACCTCAGGCATCGCGCCTCGGGCCGGACCCCCCAGCAGCAAGGCACTGATCAACACCAGAACAGTGCGTCGAATATCAAGATTCCTCAGCATGGAACTCTCCCTGATTGGCCGCAGACCACTGCATGGTATCATCGGTTAAAGGGCATTCCAAACATCGGCCCCCAATTTCCTGGAGTTTCCCCGTGTCCGCCGCCAAGCGACTGTTGATCACCGCCGGGCCCACCCACGAGCCCATCGACGCCGTGCGTTACCTGGCCAATCGCTCCAGCGGCCGCATCGGCGTGGCCCTGGCCGCCGCCGCGAAGTGCACCGGATGGGCCGTCACCCTCCTGCTCGGGCCCGTCGCAGACGATATCCACGCCCTGGCCGCCGCACAGGGCGCCACCATCCATCGATTCACGACCGCCGACGATCTGGCCGTCCTGCTCAATCAGCATTTCCCCCAGGCCGATGTCCTGATCATGGCCGCTGCCGTCGCTGACTACCGCCCCAGCCGCCCCGCGACTGGTAAACTCCCGCGCCAGGATGGCATACAACAGATCGAGGTCGAGCCCACGCCGGACCTCGTCGCCCGGATCGCCTCAACCCGCCGATCCGACCAGCAGATCGTCGCCTTCGCCCTTGAGCAGCCCGATCTACTCGAATCCCGTGCCGCCGAGAAACTCAAACGCAAAGGCGTCGACGCCATCGTCGCCAATCCCCTGTCCACGATGGGCTCCGACCGAATCAAGCCGATCCTCCTCACCGCTCGCGGCCAACGTGACGCCCCCGGCGATATGGACAAAGAGGATTTCGCCGACTGGCTGATTCAGAGAATCAGCCAGGGATTCAGCCGCTAGCCGCACGGCCGCCGCACGCCATTCGCACCCTCAATCGATCCGCCGCAGCGTCATCGCATGGAACGGCCGTCCCTCACGCCGATACTTACGCTCGAAGTTCGTGCCCACCATCTCAACGCCGTCCGCGGCATCCGATCGCTCGAACGGCTCGACCGTGAACTGATCCGCAACCTCCGCCGCGTGTTCCGCCATCCACGTGAAATAACCATCGTGATCCGTCACCAGCCGCACCTCACCGCCGGGTGACAGCACCCGATGCAGTTCGCGCAGAAACGGAGCCTGAATCAACCGCCGCTTCTGATGCCGTTTCTTCGGCCAGGGATCAGGAAAATACACGTGCACCACACGCATCACCCCGTCAGGCATCCGCCACGACACAAATGTGCCCGCGTCCTCATGCACGAGTCGCACGTTCGTCAGCCCGCGTCGGCGACACCGGTCCGCCGCGTGCAGCCAATACGCCCGTGCATATTCAATCCCGATATAGTTGACCCCCGGCTGGGCCTCCGCCTGTTGCACCAGGAACGTGCCCTTGCCCGATCCGATCTCCAAATCCAGCGGCAGGTCCCGACGATCCGCGCCGAACCACGTCCGTGGATCCAATCGTGACGTCTCGGGCGAATCGCCCAACCCCGGCAACCCATCAAGATCGATACCCACCGCGCCGACATCCTGCGCCTTGCCGTGGGATAACGATCCGCTCATGTGTGTATTGTAATGCGATCCGCGCCCAATCCCCGTCCAGTCGCCTCAGCGACCCAGCAAGGCCAACACGATCAGAGCCAGGCCCAGCACCGTCTGACCAATCCCGATCAGGCCCAGCCGCGTCCGCCACACCGGCGACAGATGTGCCGCCGGCCGATTGATGACGACCAAGACGTTCGTAGCCAATTCCGACAGTCGCCGCGAACCGATCGCCTCCAGCGTTGGATCAAACGTGTCGTCGGGCAATTCGTCAGTCGCCTCGACCGGCGGCGCCTCCTCCGGCTCTGACGAAGCATCCACAGCCTGCGGCGCCGGCTCCTCAGCGCCGACCGACGCCTCATCCGCATCCAGTTCCGTGGCCAGATCCGAGAAGTTACCCTCGGGCTGGACTTCCGCCGTTTCATCCGCGGCGTCCGTTGGCGCGTCCGCCGCGGCCTCGGCCGCCTGCGCCGCATCAGCCTGTTCAGCGACCCCCGCCAACTCGTCAATCGATTCAAACTCGCCGCCCGGCAAATCATCATCATCCGTCTCGACCGTTGCCACGACCGGCGCGTCCGTATTCACCAGATCATCAATCGATTCAAACTCAGCGCCGGGCAGATCGTCATCCTCATCACTCGCTTCCAGCGCTTCATCCGCTTTCGAGGCCAGCATCTCGTCAATCTGTTCAATCAACACCGCATTCGAATCCGACGGCCCCCCCCCGGAATCCTCGGCCGAGACCGGCGCCTCAGTCGTTGGGGCCGTTGCCACATCCGACGTATCAACCGATCGTGTTGACTCCACCACCGGCGCCGGTGCCGCATCCGCCCCCTGCGTCACCTCATCCACCGTGTCGAATTCACCGTCGATGCCGAGCGCATCGTCGTCCGACGCTTCTTCCGCGCCCTCACTGAGCATCGCGTTAGCCTGTTCCACCGTGTCGAAATCACCGTCGATGTCGAGCGCATCGTCGTCCGAGGTCTCTTCCGCAGCCTCATTGAGCATCGCGTCAACCTGATCCGGCACATCAGCGCTGCCGGCGGCGGCAATGTCGACCTCCCCCGCTGCCGGCTTCACCGGCTCATCAGCGGGCGCCCCCGCCTCCGGTGCCGCGCCCTCTGGCACGACCGCCTCACCTTCAGTCAAAGGTGCTTCAGCGATTTCCTCAAGCAGCTCGTCAATCCGGGCCTCAATGTCACCGGCGTTTTCGTCCACCGTGTGTGCTCCTGCCAAGATCGCATCCGTCGATACAATTGGGCCTCAACCAGACCCGCACGAGTTATCGGCCCGATCCAAACGCCACTTAACCCCGAATCGAACCATGCCCGCACCCAGATTCTACTGCACCAATATCGGTCATCACTCGGCGGAGATTGACGACGACGAAGCCACACACGCCCGTCGCGTCCTCCGCCTCACCCCCGGTGCCCGGGTCGAACTGTTCGACGGTCGGGGTACGTTCGCCGTCGGCGAGGTCCAATCCGTTGCCAAATCAATGTTTGTGCAGATCGATGATCGCCGGACCCTCCCTCCCCAACGCCCACGGATCGATCTGGCCGTCGCGATCCCCAAAGGCGACCGGGCCGCAGTGCTGGTCGAAAAGGCCGCCGAACTCGGGGCCGACCGTCTTATCCCAATGATCACCGACCGCAGTGTCGTCAACCCAGGCTCGGGCAAACGCCAACGGTTCGAGCGCATCGCCCTCGAAGCCGCCAAACAGTGCAATCGCCCCTGGCTCATGCAGATCGCGCCGCCCATCGCATTCAGTCAACTGCTCGACGACACCGACGCGGACCTGCGATTGATCGCCGACACGAGCGCCAACAGTGAACCGGCGAAGCCGCAGATCGCATCAGATGCTTCGATCATCATACTCATCGGCCCCGAAGGCGGGTGGACCGATCTCGAGCGCCGAGCAGCTCGCGACGCCGGCTTCACGCCCTGGCACTTCGCCCCCCACGTGCTCCGCATTGAAACCGCCGCCATCGCCGCGTTGGCCATCCTCCGCTACGGCGCGTAGGGTTGTGTAACATCGCCATGCCGCCGAGCTCTGGGAGGTCCGCCCGTGAAACCAACACCAATCGCCCTGATGATCGTATCGGTGACACTGTTGTCGGTGACCGCCCCGACCCGTGCACTGGACGACGCAGCCAGAGCCGAGGGTCGCGCCGCGGTCAAACGCGCCATCGAATTCCTCCGCGCCACCCAGCAGCCCGAAGGATGCTGGACGCCCCAGCCCGGCCCCGCCGTCACCGCCCTCGTCGCCGCCGGCATGCTCCGCAGTCCCACCATCGATCGCAAAGATCCGACCGTCGCCAAAGCCATCGACTACATCCTCGCCCACCAACAGGACGACGGCGGCATCTACAACCGCATCCTCGCCAACTACAACACGTCAATCGCACTGATGGCCCTGGGGATGATCGACGACGATCCGCGCATCAAGAGAGTCGTCACCCGCGCTCAGAACTTCCTTCGCGACCTACAGTGGTCCGATCAGACCGACCCATCCGGCGACCCCATCAACACCGATCATCCCTGGTTTGGCGGGGCCGGCTACGGCAGGCACGGACGTCCCGACCTGTCCAACACCCAGATCATGCTCGAAGGGCTTTACGACTCAGGCCTCGAATGCGATGACCCCGCGTTCATCCGCGCCCTGGCGTTCATCACCCGGTGTCAAGGCGCCAAAAGCAACACCCGTTACGCCGACCGCATCGCGCCCGATGGCGGGTTTGTCTACGCCACCAGCGAAGACAAGCAATCCATCGGGGTACCCCAATCACCCGCCGGCAAGATGACCGACGAACACGGCGTCAGCCGCCTGCGCACCTACGGATCAATGACCTACGCCGGCTTCAAAAGCTACCTCTACGCCAAACTCAAACCCAAAGACCCCCGCGTCCTCGACGCCATCAAATGGATCCGCGCCAACTACACGCTCGACAAGAACCCGCGCATGGGCATGCAGGGCTACTACTACTATCTGCACACCTTTGCCCGTGCCATGCACGCATGGGGCAAACCCACCATCACCACAGCCGATGGCAAGATCCATGACTGGCGCGCCGACCTGATCGTCGCGCTGGCCAAGCGCCAGAATGACAACGGCTCATGGGTCAACCCCGCCGACCGCTGGATGGAATCCGACGCGAATCTCGTCACTGCCTATGCCCTGCTCGCGCTTCAGTTTGCGCTGGAGGAGACTCCAAAAACCCGCCCCGGACCATCGCCGACTCCCGATTCAACCTTGACCGATGGCGGGCCAAACATAGAATAGATAATTCAGATGTGTATATCCGTTTATTTCCATGCGCCCGCGAGTCTGTTCGGGAAAGCCGACACGGAGGAAGCGTCGTGATGATCCGGACCACACTGCTTGCCGCCGTCATCGTCGCCGCGATCAACACCTCGGCGTTCGCGGTGAACCCTCATTTCACCGTGCACACCTTCAAAGACCCCAACGCAGCCCAACAGGTGAAAGTTGACGGCCGAAAAGCCCTGCGCATGAAGTCCGAGGGAGAACTGCCGCTGAGCATCAACCTCTCGGGGGCGTCGGTGATCTGGTACCCCAAGCATGAGGTGCTCTGGAAGGATGTCTCGCACATCGAAGCCGTCTACAAGGGCGAGCGGGGCGGCATCGGCGGCGGGGCGCCGCTCTTCACCGCCCTGCTTGATCTCAACCGCAACGGTGAGATCGACGTCGATTACGATCCCAACACCGACACCTGGACCATCGAAGACGGCACCGTGTCCGCCTACTGGGGCTCAGGCGTCGCCCCGTGGCGCGAACCGTTCTCCGGCGACTGGGAGTCGACCGGCAACGTAATCACCGATGGCGCCGCGCGCTGGGACAGCGGCATGCCCGGTAGCCCGTTCCCCTCACCCCAGACCTATGCTGACACTCTGGCTTACGCCGGCGATCTGCAGGTGTTGTGGCTCGGCATCGACCTGGAATCCGGCTGGTTCGAGGACAACGAACCCGACGACATCGTGCAGATGCTCGTCAGCGAGATCAATTTCCAAGGGATGCAATGGGGCGGCGGCGGGGCGTTCGCCGAGGTGATGATTATCCCCGAGCCGACCACATTTGCCATCTTTGGCGCCGCGGGACTCGGCGCGTTCGCGCGCCGCCGCCACCGCGGTTGACGCGCTGTTGCCTTGATCTGACTCAGACCACCAGGAATTGATTTCGATCTTGGTTCACGCCGACCGGCGCGACCGTCGACCCAGCGCCGGGACGATCAACGCGATTCCCCCCATCCACACCGCCGCCGGATTCGGCACCGCCAGTGACGTTCCGGACAGTCCACCCCCGCCGCTCGGGGTCCACTGTGAGCCGACAATCGCCATGTCCGCGATGTCCACAATCCCGTCCCGGTTGGCGTCCGCATGGTGGGGCCACACGCCCGCCGTCCCCCACTGGGTCCCGAGCAGAGCGAAATCCGACACGTCCACCACCCCGTCCAGATTCAGATCGCCTGCCACGTGGTTGTAAGTCTCGCGCAGGTACTCCCAAGCATACCGCTCGCCGATCTCGATGTAAGCCGGGCCGTCATAGTGCAATTCGTTGAACAGCGGGATGTCATCAATGTCAACGGAGATGCTGCCGTGCGGATCGTCGTCAGCAAAGCCGTCCATGGCGTTGCGCACGTTGATCAGGTTGGGCTCCCATTCGCTGCGCAGACCCCACGCCGTGCTCCCCTCGATGTTCCAGCCGATGCGCGTCAACACAGCCGGAAAATCAAACCCGTCAATTCCCTCAGACCCGTCGAATACGCCGCCACGTCGTCCTCCGGCACGCCGGGATAGTCGGGCTGACCATCGTCATCCAGATCCCACCATTCCGTCCGCGGCGTCCAGCCCGTGATCAGGTCATCCAACCATTGACGATAGTTCTCGCCGCCCAATGGTGTTGCCACGTCACCTTCGCCCTGCCACCACACCAGCCCATCGACCGTGTACGGATCCGTCAGGTCCGCCAGCGCCGCCGTCACCCGATCAGTCAACGCCGTGTGTAGAAACCCCTCGGCGTACGGCGGGCTGCCGGTCGCCGCGGGCTGGGAGTCGCGCCCGCCCGGATTCCATTCAAGCTGCAATTGCGTGGCGCTCTTCTTGACCTTGATGATTCCCACGCGGTCCTGGATGCCGTGCGCACGTAGGTAGTTGGTGACCCGCCACGCGAAAATGTGTTCCTGTGAGATGTGCTCATGCGTCCAGTGCGTCTGGCCGACATTCAGCACCGCATCAAGTGGCACCCAGCCGTCTGATTCGTCCACCCCGCTGGGCAGCAGATGACGCTCGTACGAATAAAGCACATCATTATCCGGACCATCCAGCCAATTTTTGAATGCACCCCCCTCATAGCTGTAGAAATCGAGCGGCTCGACGCTCCAGGAAAGATTCGACTGACCGGCAAAGATGAACACCTGAACCGGCGTATTCGCGACCGTTGGCGCCGCGGGCACCAGAACGGCGCCCGCCAGAATCAATGCACTCACCACGCACAACCGGTATGGGGCACGCCAATGAGTCCGGCGCATCCCATCGCCGGCGGCTCGAACCATGCATGTATTGTACCCGACTCCGGAAGATCGAGCACTACATTATCCAGAAATCCACGCCGCATATCAGATAAAAATAGACGATTAATTCGATGTGTCTTGTGGCGCTCCTCCGGCTCGCCAGGTTCCGCGACCCGAGCACAGCACCAGCACAATCACCCCTGATGCCACCGACAGGCCCCCCGGCAGGGGAACTGAAGCCGCCCCCTCCGAACTCGGACCCGCCGAAGTCGACCAGCCGCCGCCGACGAGCGCCAAATCCGCAATATCAATCACACCATCAAAATTGATATCCGCATTGAGCATGAGACGACCCGGTGTCGACCATTGACCGCCCACCAGTCCCAAATCTGCGACGTCAATCACGCCGTCCGCGTTGACGTCCGGATCGGCCGTCCCGGCGATCCAGCCCGTGACCGGATCAAACCACAGCGCCGCATGCGCATTTAATCCCGACTCATTAAAGTGAACGCCGATTCGATACTCAGAACCCAGCGTGTCCGTGTTCGCCCCTTCAAACACCAGCGGATCACCGTTGATCACGATCTGCTGACCGGCCTGATTCGTTACCAGCGCCACGCCCCAGGGGATATCGGTTTGTGCAGCCGTGCGCGATTGGGCGATCAAGCTGTTTAGATCATCTGCGTAGTCCTGCGCCGGGGTCGACGCATCGCTTTCGCCCTGATGCCAAAGCACCGCGCGGGCGCGCCCTTGCCCAAACACTTCCATGGCCTTGGTCAGTCGCTCGTTCAACACGTTGTTGGCATCAGCCCACTGCTCGACCTTGGTGCTGCCCACAGCCGTGCCGGTGAACCCGATCGGCACGTCGAAGTGTGCGGCGAGCAGGTCGCCCAATTCCGGCCATGGACTGCCCCCCCCACCCGGTACTGATGGGCTGTGGGTCCGTTGCAAATGCCCACTCGCCCGTTTCCGCCCAGTTGTCACGGTAGGGCGGAAACGGTGGGGGAAAGTCCAAGGCATGGGCCGTTACGCGTTCGTCATCGGGTGTCTGTTTCGGGCTGCCGTGACTCCCCGCGTTCGATTGCCCCGCGATCACGAACATCTCGCCCACGCCGACGCGCTCGATCGTCGCCGTATCCGGGTCCAGCGTCGATCGCACCTCAATGTCGTACCACCCCCGAAGCACCGGCAGCCCACCATCAAACGTGCCGTCCGCCGCCGTCGCGATCGCCTGCCACTCCGTCGCGATCCCTGAATCATCACGCGGAACAGCGCGCGCCTCAGCCACTGACCCCGCCAGGGATGTGCCCGATACCGGCACCCACGCCTTGTTACGTGCATCGCGCTGATGGACCGACCACTCCAACGGCCCAGTCACAATCGCCGCCGCGTCAAGCGCGCCAATCCCAGCGACCCATAGCACACCACTCGCGCAAACCACTCGCGCCGCCGCCCGGCAGCCCCATCGAATTGACATGTCAAACCCCTAAGAGCGGGCGCAGGAAGGGAACCGGACCCCTTGTTCCCGTCAGCACCCCGGGCCCCGTGTGGACCTTCGCTCCCAAGGTATCAGGCAATGGCGCGCCCCCGCAATACACACTTCACGGTATTCTGGCGTACCCAATTGACCTGACATCGATCGCCGGCGGGCCGCCGAATTCCCCTTTTTGACACGCCCGACATCACCGGGCCCAATCCGCCCTCGCCTCGATACCAGGACCCCAGCCCCACGCGATCCATGGGAATCCCCCGCCACGGACATGCCCGACTGGCCGCCGCCCCCCTTGTAACGCATCCGCCCCGCCCCTCACATCAGCTTCAGTGCGTCAGTGCGTACGCCAGCAGATTCACGTTGAGTTGCTTCGCCGACCGAATCTCATTGCCCCCACAACAACAGCAATCCTCCTCCGCGTTGCCCGTGTCGTTCAATCCGTCCGGCGAATAAATCAGCACGATCCGATCGTCCAGCGTGAGCCCTTCCAGATGCGGCAGCTTGTTGTCGCCGCTCTTGTATTTCGATGACGTAATGTCATACACCGTGTGAAACACCTCGTGCCCGCCGTCGAGCCGTTCCAATGCCTTCGCGGCAAACACCCGCGCGATCTCGCGCTCAAAGCTCTCGTTCCATGATTCGGAACTGCATCCCGCCGACGCCACGATGAACCCGCCCGCTTCCAGATACGTCCGCATCTGTTGGCGCTGCGCCTCGGTCAGCGTGAATTCACCCTCGCCCGTCATGATCGCGAATGGATAATCAAACAGACCCGCCGATTCCAATCGAACCGGCCTGAACACCGGATCCGTCCGAATCTGCGTATCCGCCTCCATCTGTTCAAGAAATTGACTTGCGAAACATTCCGATGCCTTGTTCTTGCCATAGATCAGACTGGCGCACCGTACCACCGGCGGCCCACCCACCGAGCGACTCAAAGCATCCGTCTTCAACCCCGATGTCACGCCCAACAACGCCGCGATCAGCGAGATCATCACCGCCCGTCGCAATAGATGATGTGTCATGGACGGACCCCTATTCATCAGCCAGCCGCTTCATTATAGACCCACACCCGCGCACCCCGCTCACTCGTTTTCATCGGCGATGCGTTTGAAGTACGCGTCCGTCAGCGCTCGATACCGAGCCGGCACCACGTAGATCACGCCCGCCCGTCCACCCGATCCCTCCGCCGTCTCCGGATTGATCTCCTGGCTTTCGCTGTAATCCTGATGCTCGCCCGCCGTGCCGCCGCTGGCCTCACCGTCACCCGGCGACCCCAATCGCGAACTCGCCCGGCTCTCACCCCCGTCAAAACTGCGCGGCCCAACAACCGACACCGTCGCCGACTCGCCCTGATACCCGCCTCCCTGCCCCCCCGTCTTCCCCTGCAACCCGCGCGGCCACCCCGCCGCCATCTGCCGCATTGCCTCGGCCAATTCCTGTTCACTCAACGACAACGCCCCGTCCAGATCACCCATCGCCGCGCCGCCCATCGCCTCGCATTCACCGATCAGCGATTCAAGTTTCTCCGCCGCCATCGCCGCCGCCGCGTGTGCCCCCCGCCCGTCACCGGCGAACGCCAGCCGCTCCGCGTCAGATTGATCCGCCGCCACATCCAACCCATCGATCGCGTCGGCCAGCCGCTCCGCCGAGGCGCTCATCTTCGGCAGCTCTTCCCGCGCCGCTTCGCCAAGCTGACGCAATCGCTGCGTCGCATTCGCCAACTGTTCTCTCAACGCCGCCTGCTCCGCCGCCAGCCGATTCGCCCGCATCTGATCCGACAGATCCAATCGCTCTTCATCCCGATACACCGCCAGCCGCTCCGCAAGATCACGCTGTTGTTCAATGATCCGTTTGATCCGGTCTGCCTGCTCCATCATCGCGTCCGCCTGCGCCATCCGCTGCAGATCCGCCTCCCCCGCCGCCAACCCGCCCTCGAACGGCTCATTCATCTCAGCAAACCGCGCAATCGCATCATCCGACATCGGCGCGCGCGCCAGCGCCTCCGCCAGCTCTGCCTGCCCGCGCAGCTGCTCGGCTGTCTCCGCCAGCGCCTGCTGATACGGCTGCTCAAAGTCAAACAGCCGTGGCTGATCCGCGCGCTCCCGCATGTCCGCCGCCAGTTCACGCGCCTCCTCTGCGTAGGCCTCAAGCGACTCTATTAGATCTTCCTGGTCCTCCTGCGTCGCACCTTCAGCCCCGTCCGCCAACTGCTCAAGCAAGGCCTCCCGCTGATCGCCTAGCGCATCAAGCCGATCACCCAACGCCTGCGCTTCCGCCGCGAGGTCCGCCATGCGTGTTTGCTGACGCGCCAGTGCCAGATACTCATCCATCGAGATCACCCGCAACATCTGTACCGCCGTGTCCGCCGACTGCCGCGTCGGAGATCGGTTGTCATACGCCGTCGCGAAATAACCCACCGTATCGCCCGCCTTTGCCCCCATCGCATTCAGCGCCAATGAATGACCCGCTGCCGCCCTTTCCGGACGGTCCGCTGACCGTTCCATCACCGTCCGCACCGCTGATCGATCATTCACGCGATGCTGTAAATCCAACTCATCAATGCCCACGTCATCGCGCGCCGCGACCATCGTCGGCACCGTCCACCCTTCGACCGCCAACACCACCGCGCCCGGCTCATCAAACCACACCGTCGGCGGCTGATCCGGCTCGCAGATCACACGCCCGCCGACCGGCGATTCACTCAACGTCCCGTCCCGGCCGATCAGCGTCAGCACGAAGCGCCCGCTCGCTCGCACCGGCAACGCCCCGCGGGCCATCGTCGAGTCGTCATCGTGCGGATCGATCGACAAGACCTCCACCCCCCCTTCCGCCACATCGTCCGGCTCAAAGTGAATCCGCCCGCCCGACAGCGCCACGTTGCTTTGAATCTCAAACGTCAGCACCGTCCCCGCCAGCGCGCGAAGATCCGCCGAAGTCAATCGATGCGTCCGCACCGGCCAACCGGTGTACGCCGGATAGCGGTATGCCACCTCGACCGATTCAAACAACGGAATCGGATGAACATCCATCCGGTATCGCCGACTCCGTCCGCCCGGCGTATCGATATAGAACTCAACCGACGTCGTCGCCCGATCGATCCGCAACACAAACGTCGCGACATCCGCCCCGTCTTCTGAATCAACACCACTCCTGCTCGCTACGGGATAGCGGCGCTTCATCGGGACCCGATGCCCCGACCGCCGTCCTTCGACAAAAACCACCGCGGCCCGGTCCGGCATCGCGATCGGCCCGCTCAGCGACACCGCGATCTCCGCCGGCTTTCCGTACATCACCCGATCCGGAGCAACCCGCACATCAAATCCAATCAACGTGAACGGCGGATGATCCGCGCCCGGATCCAGAAGCCGCGGCACAACCGCCCCGAACACGCCCGGCATCAGCACGTACGCCAACACCATCAAGCCAACCGCGCCCCCGCCCACCCGCATCGCCCGCACCAGCGCCGCCCGCCCCACGCCCGACACCGGTGACATCGTGCCCGCCAACGCATCACCCCGCGCCACCACCGCGTCTGCCAGCGCGCCGCTCGTCAGCGACCCACCTTCCGCCGCCAATGTCACCGCATTGATCAACCGGTTGTCATCAACATCCAACCGCCCTTCCAATACCACCGCCGCCCGCCGCGCGTCATACCGGTGACACAGCCCCCGATAGATCACAAACCCCACCCCGCCCGCCAACACGCCGCACAACATCGCGTCGAGCACCGCCAACCCGCCCGTCCCCAGCCCGAGCCCCGCATCGATCACCAACACCATCAGCAGCGCCGCCGTCACCGCCCCGATCACCCACATCACCGCCCGCGCGACGTCCGCCCGCCGCGTGCGACGATGCGTGCCCCGCAACAATGGTTCAAGATGCACCGTCGTCATAGCAATCCCCCCAACCGCCGTATCATCCACTCCAGACCCACCCAAACCAACACAACCACCATGACCCACCCGCGATCCCACAGAAACACCAGCCCCGCCGGTCCCGCGCGCACCGCCTGCTCCCGACGTAGCGCCCCCTCAAACGCGCCTGCTTCATCCGGGCCGAAAAACGTCCCGCCCGTTTGCTCCGCCAGCAGCCGCAACACCGCCGGATTCGCACTGCTCTGCAGTCGCTCCACGTCAATCTGATAGACCGTGAACCGATCTTCCATCAACACATGTTCCGATTCCCCCGTCAGCGTCACACGATGCACGCCCGTCTCGCGCGGCTCGAACATCCCCCGCTGATGAATGTCCCCATCCACTTGCCGCAGCGCCGCCTGATGCACCTCGCCGTTCGGTGACGTGATCGACAACGTCATCGCTTCCACCTCGCCCACGTGCAGCCGACTGAACACGTCAAACATCGCCGCATCACCAAGCCTCACGCTACGGCTCGACGGGCGCAGCGTCACATCCCGCCCCGGCGCAAAGTCGCCGCCAAACACCGCCCAACGCACCGTGTTCGACCACCATCGCCCAAACACGCCGCGCAACGCCCGATGATCCGCGTCCAATATCTCCCATCGCCAGATCCCCTCTCCCAGCACCACCGCCGTTCGCCCGCGGCCGTACGCCATCGTTACCATCGCCGGCGCATCGCCCGTCGTCGCATCGCCCCGCGCCAACACTATGGCCGTCGGCTTCACCCCCGTTACCCGTGTCAACCCGTCCCATCGCGGCAACCCCGCTACAATCGCGTCGGCCGACTGTCCGCCATCACTCAGGGCGAACACCGGGTTCACCCGCCCCGCCGCCGTCAATCCGACCGCCGGCTCGTGCCATCGACCCGATCCCCAAACCACCGGCTCCACCGCGCCCAGTGACTCGGCTAGCGCCGCCCCCACCGCCGTGTCCGGGTCGTACGCCCTGCCCCGCGCGAAGATCACACTGCCCCCCGATTCTTCCACGTAATCGCGCAGCAATCCCGCCAGTTCCGCATCGACCACCCGATCGATACCTCGGCCGAGGATCACCGCGTCAAACCGACTCAGTTCCTCACGATCATCCGGCAGCCGCGCCGCCGACCCATCCCCGCGCGTCACGATCCGCTGCTGACGATCCGCCGTGATCCGCGAAATCTGCGTCAATTCCACCCGCGGATCGCCCCGCAGTGCCTGCGCCAGAAACTTCGTATCCCAGAACGGCTCGCCCTCCACCAATAGCACCCGCATCCGTCGATCCGTCACCCGCACAAACACGCGCTGCTCGTTGTTCGTCGCTTCCACCTCGCCCGACAGCGGATCAACCGACAACGTGTATTCATACAAGCCTGATGTCGACTGCTGAATTGGGACCTCCACCGTTGTCCCCATGCTTCCGTCGAATCGCACCGGCATGTCCATCGGCTCATCCCCGCCCCGCACATGCAGGATCACCGCATCACGCGACAGACCCGCCTGGATGATCTGCACGTGAATCGCCCCGGGTTCATCCACGAACAACACTTCCTGCATCGGCACCGCGACCAGCGCCGTGTCCAGTCGGCGACTCAACCCGCCGAACGCTGCCGTGTGCACCGGCGTGCCGCGCGCTCGCGCCCGCGAGACCGCCGACTGGACCGAGGCGTTCTCCGTGTCCCGTCCATCCGAGAGCACCAACACCGCCGAACCACGCGCTGGCCCATCCACCTGATCCAGCACCTGCCCCACGCTTCGCATGATGTGCGATCGCGACCCCCCCGCGATTGTGTCACCCCCCTTTTGCAGGACGCCGTCCCCCAACCCGCGCGGCGACGCATCGAACCCCACCAGACGAACATCGTAATCCTCACGCCATCCCGCCAGACGCTCCGCGCTCAGCCACCGCCGCGCCAGCCATGCAATCCGCGACCCACGCGGCATGTCTTCGGTCTGCATCGACGCCGAAGTATCCACCATGATCGTCAGTTGCGGACGCGCCGCCTCATCCAACGCCGCCTGCCGCGCGCTGGGCCCCATCAACAGCCCCGCCAGCGCGACGATCAGTCCCAGCCGCATCACCAGCATCGCCACGCTCAACACCGGCGCCGCGTCAAACGCCCGCCGGCATGCCCAACTCGCCAACCCGATCATCACGACCGCACCCACCCCGATCGCCACCGGCGTGACGAACGGTTGCCAGATCACGCTGATCCAGATCGTAAAACTCATCGATGCCACCAACTCAAAACCGCCAGCTCCACCGCCAACAAGGCTGCCGCCGCCGCGATCATCCATCCCCACAGCGGACGGCCGCCCCGCGCGCCCGATGCCGCCATGTCATCACGCTGCCGGACTTGTACGTCCATTCCCGACCCCGCGAACTGCGCCGCCAGGTCCGCCCCGTCCACGCGCCGCAAATCGCTTTCCCGCGGGTCGAGATTCACCGCGCCCCGGCCCACCACACCATCGCCCGTCGCCCACGTATAGAACCCCGTCATCCGCAGCCGGTCGACGTGAACCGCCAACCCATCCCCTTCCACCAACACCCGTCCATCCGCCACCAGTCGGTCCATCGGATCCAATACATACATCGCCGTCTCTGACCCATCGCTCGGCAAATCAGCCGTGAACACCCCCGACCGCCCGGCGATCGCCACTGGTGCCCGCGATGAATTCTCTGTCAGGTCCTCAACCGCCGCGTGGACCAGTGCCACGAACGATCCATACTTGCCCAGATCGCTGTCGCTCAGCGCCGGCGAAAAGTTCGCAACCCACATCCGCCCCAACCCCACGTCCCGCCCGCCCAGCGCCGCCGCGCCGTCGTTGAACCGCAGCATCACCCGCGCCTCCGCGTGCGGCCGCCCCGTCGACCAGACGTGATAGAAATGAATCTGACCCAACGCCATCAAACTGCGCGCATCAAGCCCTGCCAGCGTCGAATCCGTCACGTCCGCCGCAAACCGCAATGCCTCAGCCCGCCGATCGAATCCACGCGGCGCGCCGATTGGCCACGGCAACACGCTGGCCTCATGGGCCTCATCCAGCGCCCGCAGGTTCCGCACCGTCGCGCCCTGTCCACAGAACCCAAGCACGTTTCCGCCCCGCATCAGGTGATCGCCCAGCCCGGCAATCGCTTCCGGATCCATCCGCTCCGTGTCGCTCAACACCACAACCGCCGCCCCCGTCAGCGCGCTCTTCGTCAATTCCCATGACCGCACATGACGCACCCCGTGCCGATTCCCTTCACCCACGTGCGGCACCAACGCTCGCATCAAAAAATACGACGCCGTCCCCGCCTCATCCGGATCGTCATCACCCACCAACACAATCGGCACCCGCCCGGTCGGCCGCACGCTCAGATACGCCCGGTTATCCGCCGCCAGGCCGTCGTCACCCACCGAAAAAGCCACCGCGTGATCCCTCATCGCCCCAAACCGGTACGGAAACAGAATCTCACGCGCCTCACCCGGTCGAATCGAGACCGACTGACTGCCCATCACCGCATCATCCACCCACATCCGCACCGTCGTCTCTGCCATTTCACCTCCGTGATTCGTCAGCCGCACCGACAACACGGTCGCCTCACCAACCAGCACGCGCGACCGATGAATCGTCGCGTCACTCAATGCCAGATTGCCCGGCTCCGATTCATCCAACCGAACGATCGTCACCGCCGTGCCCCGCGGAACCGCTTCATCCGCGTCGATCTGCGCAGCCACATCCTCCCAGTTCGACCGTTGAAGATCCGACACGATCACCAGCCGTCCCCGCCCGCCGTGTTCACCCAACAGCCGCCCCGCCAGCCCAATTGCCCCGACCAGATCAGCCCGCTCATGCGTCGGCGCCAACCGACCCAGCTCGTCGCGCACCACATCAACATTCCTCACCATCTGATCGAACACCGCGTGCGGCCGCGCATCGGCGACCACCAGATTCACCTCACCGCCCTCACCCACCAACCCCCCCAACATCTCCGACAGCGAATTACCCAGCAGTTCCCACGCCGATGGCCCCCCGGCGCGCTGGCCCGCCGAGGCGCTCACGTCAGCCACCACAACCACCGCACCGCCGCCGGCGTCAACATCCCCCGCCGCATGCCACATCGGCCGCGCGAACGCCAACACGATCAACGCCACCGCCGCACAACGCAAAACCAACAGCAACCATCGCCGAAGCTGGAACAACTGCGCCTGGCTCGCCGCCGTTGCCCGCAGCAGTTGAATCGTGGGAAATACGATCTGACGCCGCACGCGCCGGTTCAGCAGGTGCGCCGCGATCGGCAGCGCAATCAGCCCCAACCCGCCGAGCATGGCGGTCGTCGTCAGCGACATGGCGGCCAAAACTTGCATCATCCTCACATGCTGCCTGACGCCGCCGCGCCCGTTACCCCGTGGCGGCCCGTCTAAATAGGTAGTCCTCCAACGCCCGTGCCGGCGGGTCCGCGACATTCACCATGCGGTAATCCATCCCGCGCGAGCGAAACACCGCTGACCAGCCATCCAGAAAATCGCGCATCCGCGCTGTGTAATCACGCCGCACGTCGCGCACGTTCAGCCGCACGCCGCCGCCCGTCTCGCTATCCACAAACCGCGCTTCATCAACGCGCGGCAGATTCAATTCATCACCGTGAAGCACGTGAAACACGATCACTTCGTGACGCAGATGTGTAAACCGGGAAATCGCCCGCATCGTCGCGTCACGGTCATCCAGCAAATCACTGATCAACACCAGCAACCCGCGCCGCTGCGCCGTCTCCGACAGATCATCAATCGCCCGCGGCAGGTCCGCTTCACCCGTCGGCTCCGTTTGTTCCATCGCGCCGAGCATGCGATGCAGATGCGCATACGATCCGCCCGGCTCCTGCCTCACCGCCAGACCCCTCTGCGCGATCGCGAATCCCGCGCGATCCTGCTGGCTGATCGTGAGAAACGCGATCGCCCCCGCGATCCGGCACGCCGTGTCATACTTGCGATCCGATTCACCAGGTCTCGGTGAACGAAGGACAAGCGACCGCCGCGCCGGCCCACCCATCCCCGAATACGCCATCGACGCCGATCCATCCACCAGAATCCGAATCGTCAAATCCGACTGATGCTCGAAAAGCTTCACATATAGCCGATCCGACCGCCCGTACACCTTCCAGTCAATATCCCCCACCTCATCGCCCGGCATGTAAGGCCGATAGTCGGAAAACTCCACGCTCCGCCCGCGCTGTAACGATCCGTGCCGACCCGCATAGAGGCCCTCCACCGGCCGACGTGCCGAGAACACCAGTCGGCGCAAGCGCCGCAAATCCTGCACTCGCAGGTACCGATGCCCCGTTAAATGATCGCTTCCATCCGCCATGCTTCAATGAACACCTAAACGTACGTCGGCTCGTCAATCCTTTCGAGCACATGATCGATGATCTCCTTCGCACCGATGCCCTCCCCCGTCGCGTTGTAGTTCGGCAAGACGCGATGCCGCAACACCAACGGCGCCGCGTCACGGACGTGCCCCGCCGTCACCGTCGGTTCCCCGTCCAGCACCGCCAGCGCCTTACCTGCCAGGACCATGTGCTGACCCGCACGCGGCCCGGCGCCCCATTCGACGTACCGCCGAACGTACTCATCCGCATCGTCCGTCGGCCGTGTCGCCCGCGCAATGTCCACCGCGAAACGCACCACGTGCGATGACACCGGTACACGACGTGTCAACGTCGCGAACCCCCGCATCTCATCGACGCTAAACGCCTGCTCCACCGCCGCCCCGCCCGGCTCCGTCGTGGTCGCCACGATCGCCCGCTCCTCCTCCGCGCTCGGATAGTCCATCCACAAACTCAGCATGAACCGATCCAACTGAGCCTCCGGCAACGGATACGTCCCCTCCTGCTCAATCGGATTCTGCGTGGCCACCACGATGAACGGCTCTTCAATCGCATGCGATTGCCCCATGCTCGTCACCGTGTATTCCTGCATCGCCTCCAGCAATGCCGCCTGCGTCTTCGGCGGCGTCCGGTTGATCTCGTCCGCCAGGATGATGTTCGCGAAGATCGGACCCGGCACGAAACGCATCTGCCGCGACCCCGTTCCCGCATCCTCCTGCAGCAACTCCATGCCAATGATGTCCGCCGGCATCATGTCCGGCGTGAACTGAATCCGCCGAAACCGCCATCCCAACACCCCCGCCAGCGTCTTGACCATCAGCGTCTTCGCCAATCCCGGCACGCCCACCACCAGCACGTGCCCACCGCTGAACACCGCCGCCAGCAGCGGACGAACAATCGCTTCCTGTCCGATGATCACCCGCCCCATTTGCTCACGCAGCCGCTCGTAGCCCGACGCCGCCTCGCGCAACAGCGCCACGTCATCGATC
The DNA here is from genome assembly GCA_002685935.1 of Planctomycetaceae bacterium. GTDB lineage: Bacteria > Planctomycetota > Phycisphaerae > Phycisphaerales > Zrk34. The sequence goes on from NYZD01000168.1 coordinate 44,381, forward strand.
TTCATTGCCGTATCGCTTACATCCATGATGCATTCCCATCGTGTCAGTTCTTTTCAATTCGATCGCGCCAGCGCCGCGTCCAGCGCCTCACTCAGCGCCTCTCGCGACGCCGCCCGCCCGATGATCGGCCGCATCCCCGCCGCCAACAACACCGGCACGCGCTCCACGTCTAACGCACCCCACGCATCAACACCGCGCTTCAGCATGTCGTCCACCCACGGATCAGCCCGGGCCGACGCGAACCGATCCTCGCCCACCCGCCGCGCCGCTTCCGCCGCCCCCGCTTCCGGTGCGCGCGGACCCTTCGACGCATACAACCATCGCCCAAACGAATCATACGCATCCGGATCCGCCCGCCACACCGCCAGCGCCACCCGCGCCAGCTCGCACGCGTGCTCGAACCGTGCATCCTCGAAATCAGTGTACCCGTTGCAGTCCCCGTTCATCGGCACCGGAAGCACAATCAATCGATACCGCGCTGGCTCCGCTTCCATCACCTCATGCACGACACCGTGCGTCGTTTGACAATGCGGACAACAGTAATCAAGCATCATGACAATCGTCTGCGCCGCGCGATCCCCACCGACAGTCGGCGCATCAGCAAACAACACCGCAAGTTCGCCGGCCTCCGTGCCGCCCGCGGCATCCAGATGATGCAGCGCCTCACGATCCAGCATCTGCCCCACCGCCCCCGCCGCGACAATCACGACGCCCACCACCACCGCGCGGCCGCCGCCCCGAATCCCTCCCCCCACGAACGTCACCCCCGCGATCGCCGCACCGAGCCCATGCTCAGCCAGACACCAGCGACACCACGCGCCGACCTCAATCCATTGCAACCCCACGAACCACACCGCCGCCCCCGCCAGCGCCGTCGCTCCGGCCTGTACCATCCACCATGCCCGAGGATGAATCGCAACTGCCCCGCCCGCGCGCACCCGCAGCAGCGCCGCCAGCATCACGGCATACAACACCACCGCCCCCCCCGCTGACAGGCACGCCCCACAGCCGCGCCCACTTGCTCCCGAATACCAGCCCGCACCCCGTCTCCGCGCCGCACCCCGCCGGCGCCCCGCCCCGCTCCCACGACACCACCGTCAAATACCCCGCCGCGATCAGCCCGGCCACCACCATCCCGCGCAGCAACCACAACCGCGCGACGCCCAGCCGTCGATCGTCCGCGCCGTGTTGAACCGTCTCAACCATAAGACCCCCGAACCAAACTACCACAGACTAAGTCGCCCGCGCGCCGCGGGCGCACTCCCGGCCGTCCATCAAACCCAGCGCGCCGCGCTGCGATCAGCGCTCTCCAATCCATTATCCGTCATCGTCCAACCGCGACCGTCCTGCACCAGCGCGATCCGACAACACAAGCCCACCCAGATGTCCGGCTTGTCTACACCCAGCAGCGACCGCACCATCCCCCAAATCGATCCGCCGTGCGCTACGATCAGCAGATTGCCGTCAAACGCACCGAGCAAACTCTGCATCGCGTGGCTTGTCCGACGCCACGCATCATCCTCGCTCTCGGGGAACTGTGGCCGAATCACTGACTGATAAGCCGTGTTGATCCGCGGAAAATCACGCCCAAGCGCCGCCGCCTCCGAGAACTTCGGCGGTAGCTCAAACCACTCGTCAAAATACAACTCGCCGACCCCATGCTCCACGTGCATCGGCTTGTCGATCAACCCCGCCACCTCGTTGGCCGTCTGCAAACATCGCGTGAATGGCGAGCAGATCAAGTGATCCACCTGATCCCCAACAAACGATCGCCCCAGCACCCGCGCCTGCTCGAACCCATCATCCGACAGCGGTGAATCAAACGGCCGGCCCGCGTCCCGCCATTGTGAGTCCACGAAATCCCGACGATTGCCGTGCCGACAAAGCCAGATCGTCCGCGATGGGTCACCCATGCCGTTCAGCCCTCAGTATGCGATGGACATCACCAGACATTATTGCCAATCCACGCCGCGCTGCCCACATCAGTGAAGCAATCACCCCATCCCGGGCACATCATCCGTGAAACACACGTCTGCTCAGTCTTTGGCGTCCGCGTTGGCCTCGTGTAACATCACTCCGCTGTCGGTCAGGAGTAAACTCATGCCCACGACCACCGATTCACCCGACGCCGCGCACACCCTCCAGTGTATGGAAATCTGGAACGGCAACGCCGCCATCCAAAACGCCGTGTCCGTGCCCGGCCTCGACGTCTGGATCCGCAGCCGGCCCTACCAGGACACCGACGCCGGTGGCGATGTCCACTACGTCTCCCAATGCGCCATGGGTAAAATCTCCCGCCTCTCCGTCGCCGACGTCTCCGGGCACGGCGGGGCCGTCGCCGAAGTCGCCGATTGGCTCCGCAAACAGATGCGCCATCACATCAACACCCCCAATCAGGCCGCCTTCGCCCGCGCCATGAACGAGGAATTCACCCAACGCAGCGCGTCCGGCCAATTCGCCACCGCACTGCTCGCCACCTACTTCGCACCCAAAAAACATCTGATCATCACCAACGCCGGCCACCCCCGCCCCCTCTGGTACCGCGCCGACCTCGGCACCTGGCAACTGCTCGATCACGATTCTGATGACCTCGCCGACCGTCTGTCCAACCTCCCCCTCGGCGTCATCGAACCCACCGACTACCACCAGTTCGCCGTCCCCCTCACCAAGGGCGACATCGTCATCATCTACACCGACTCCCTCATCGAAGCCGCCAAAGCCGGTTCAACCGAGTCCGGATCGACCACCCTCCTCGGCGAAGCCGGCCTCATCCAACTCGCCGCCGCCCTCGACATCGCCAGCCCCGAGACCGTCGGCGACGATCTGCTCCACGCCGTCGCCGCCTACGCTGGCAAGGACCAACCCGACGACGATGAAACCGTGCTCGTCCTCCACCACAACGCCGTCGACCCGCCCCACCGCGGCCCGATCCACACCGTCAAAATGATTGGCAAAATGATGGGCATCGGCGGCCATTAGTCCCCATCGCGCGCTCGCCGCTCCCACACCCCCTACCCCTCCCGTTCTTCCTCCGGCACGTCCGAGAAATCCTGCGGCTCATACCCAATCGCCCGCCGACCGTGCTCCAGGTCATACAGCGGCCAGTTGCTGTCCGACACCCCGTACACAATCTCAAACTTCACCCCCGGATGAATCACCGCCCGCTCAAACAGCCGCACCACGTCGTCGTAACTCAGATGATGTGGATGCTCCGGTAGCCTGCGCCCTCGCTTGAAGTTCCCGATCCGCAGCGCTACCACTTCCATCTCGTGTTGCTGCGCGTACAACTGCCCCATCTGTTCCAGGTAGATCTTGCTCACCGTGTAAATCGAGTTCGGCGTGTACGGCGTGTCCACCGTCCGCTGAATGTGTCTCGGATGATCCGACACCACACCCGCTCGGCTCGCCAGCACCACCCGCTTCACGCCACGCTGACGCGCCGCCTCCAGCACGTTGTACGTGCCGATGAAGTTCGCCGGCAACAGCAGTTCCCAATAATGTTCGCGCGCGCTGACTCCCGCCAAATGCACCACGGCGTCCACGTCCGCCATCGCCTGATGCACGTCGTCCCAGTCGGCCACGTCGCCCACAACCGCGTCGCTGAGGTCCGGCGTCTCCACGTGATCGAACCCGCGCACCGCATACCGGTCGCGCCACGCCGACACCAACTCCGTACCGATCAAACCCGCTGACCCGGTAATGAGAATGCGCATCATCCCCGCAGTTTACTCTGCGGAGGAGGTGTTGCGATACACCCCCGCCAATAGGCATGGCCCCGGGAATCCTGAATCGGTAATCCCCCGCACTGATCCCCGCCTCTGTCGCGCGCTACGCGCCCCGCTCCTCCTCGGGCACGTCCGAAAAATCCTGCGGCTCATACCCAATCGCCCGCCGCCCATGCTCCAGGTCATACAGCGGCCAGTTGCTGCCGGACACGCCGTAAACAATCTCAAACTTTACGCCCGGATGAATGATCGCGCGCTCGAACACGCGCACCGCATCACCGTGGCTCAGATGGTGTGGATGACCCGGCTGGTCGCGCTCGGGATTGAAGTTCCCGATCCGCACCGCGATGATTTCCATCCCGTGCCGCTCGGCGTACATCCGGCCCATCTGCTCAGCGTAGATCTTGCTGATCGTGTAATACGAATCCGGCTCCGAATACGGCAGATCCACCGTGCGCTGAACCGAGCGCGGGTGACCCCCGACCACGCCCGCACGGCTGGCCAGCGCCACGCGCCGCACCCCGCGCTGATGCGCCGCCTCCAACACGTTGTACGTCCCAATGAAATTGTTATGCAGGATCACGTCCCAACTGTGCCCGCCGCTCGACGACCCCCCCAGATGAACCACCGCGTCGACCTCCGCCAGCGCCGCGTGTACCGTGTCGAAGTCGCCGAGGTCACCCACCACCGCATCGTCGAGTTCAACCGTGGGCTCGCGATCCAGGCCGCGCACGATGTACCGGTCCCGCAGGCCGCGCACCACCGTCCTGCCCACGGCCCCCGCCGATCCCGTTACGAGTACACGCATCATCACGACCAACTCACTGTTACAGACCGCCGGCACACGAGCCGCGACATCCAGGAAACCGAAACACCCACAGTCGCCACTAAGGCACCAGCACCACCTTCAATGCCTCGCGATTATCGATCGCCGCGAATGCGTCTTCCCACTTCGCCAGCGGGAACTGATGCGTGATCACCTGCGCCGCCGGAAGCTGCCCGGTCGCCATCAGATGAATCGTCTTGTTCCACGACGTATGGCTCGTCGACAGGCAAAACGCAATATCACAAACCTTGAACGCCGCCTGCTTATACGGGAATTCCACCATGTCCCCCTCCGGCAGGCCGATCACGCAAATCCGGCCCTTCTTGCGCACCATCCCCACCGTCGACGCGATCCCCTGCCTCGAACCCGAACACTCCACCACCAGGTCCGCGCCCTTTCCGTCGGTCAGCTCCATCACCTTCGCTTGCGCATCCTCGGCCTGAGCGTTCACCACATGCGTAAACCCCATCTCGCGCGCCTTGGGCAGCCGTAGCGCCTCGTCCACCCCCGCGCCGATCACCATCACGTCACGCGCTCCGCCTGCCCGCGCCGTCAACGCCGCCAGCAGGCCGATCGGGCCCGGCCCAACCACCACCACGAAATCTCCCGCCTCAATCGTCGCCCGCTCAATGATGTCGTGCACCGTGTTCGCCGTCGGCTCAACAATCGCGCCGCTCACGTCATCCACGCTGTCCGGCAGCTTGTGCAGCAAGAACTCCGGCATCACCAGGTATTCCGTGAATGCCCCGTCGATGCCCCAGCCCGGCGACCGCTTCGTGACGCAGATCTGAGGATTGCCCGTTCGGCACAACACGCAATGCCCACACGCCTGTGTGTGCGGTTCACCCACCACGCGCTCCCCTGCTTCCACCAGCGACACGCCCGGCCCCAACGCATCCACCACCCCCGTGAACTCGTGACCCATCACCACCGGCGGCCAGTAGGGAAACGCGTCATCGCGCACGTGCACGTCCGTCCCGCAGATGCCGCATGCTGCAACCTTGATGCGCACCTGCTTCTCGCCCGGCTCGGGGACGGGCACGTCTCGAAGTTCCAGGTGCCCTTTGCCCTTTTGGGTTTTTACCAGTCCGATCATGGATTCACTTCTCCGTCGAGCACCAGCGGGCACTCAGATGCGCCAGCGCCTCGGCGGCACCGGCCAACTCGTCCAGCGGCATCACTTCCTGATTGGAGTGCGCCACCGATAAACTCCCCCCGCCGAACACCAGCGTCGGGATATCGATCTGATTGTTATAGAACCACGCATCGCACGATGCCGTCAATACGTCGATCGGTGACGTCAACCCCGCCGCACCCGCCGCGTCCCGCATCGCCGCCACCAGCGGATGGTCCGTCGCGATCACCGACGAATCATGCCGATACGTGTAATGCGATTCAAAATGCTCTGCGATATCCGCGCCTCCCTGCTCGCGAATCGCGCCGTCCATCTCCGCCATCACTTCCCGCGCCGTCTTGTTCGGCAATATCCCCGTCAACCCCTCCAGCACCGCCTCACCCGGCGATGTCGCCGGCCAGTTCCCCGCATGCAGCTTCCCGAACGTCAGCGGCATCGGATTCTCATATTTGTCGAACATCGGATCGCCCCGCGACCCCGCCAGCAACTGCGCGTGATACTCGGTGATGATCTCCATCACCCGCACTGCACGCAGCAGCGCACTTTGCGTCTTCCCCGCCGCACCCGAGTGGCCCGGCTTGCCCTTGACCGTGAATCGAAACCACACCGCGCCCCGGCTCGCCGTGATAATCCGATGCTCCGTCGGCTCCAACACCACGCAGCCGTCCGCCTCCTCGCCGTGACGCACCATCGCCAGCGTCCCGTTCCCGCCGTTCTCTTCCTCCACCACGATGTGCGCGATCAGATCGCCCGGCAGCGTCGCCCCCGCCTCCTTCAGCGCCGCCATCGTCAGCCACGCCGTCACCACCTGGCCCTTCGCATCGCACGATCCGCGCCCCCACATCAACCCCGCGTCATCCACCGTCGGCGTGTAGGGATTCGGCTGCCCCTGGCTCGGCGGCACCGTATCCACGTGCGTGTTCATCATCAGCCGACGCCCGCCGCCCGACCCTTGGCGCACGATCCGCAGATTGAACCGCCCGTCATATTCGATCCCCGGGATCGGATCGCTGAAATCACGATCCGCCTTCAGCGCGTTCGACATCGCCACACGCTCCACATCTCCCACGCGAGCGAAATTATCCGCCGCCACCTCCATCGCCGCCTGCTCTTCGCCCGACAGCGAGGGCGTCGAAATCAAATCCGCCAGAAACTGCCGCGCCTCCGGCAACTTCGCTGCCACCGCATCGTGTATGTCCGTCGTCGCAATATTCATCGGTTTAATCACAAACAACACAAGGTGCGCTGCGTCTCAATTCCGTATCTGCAATCCAAAGCCCTTCGTGTTCTTCGTGCCCTTCGCGTCTTCGTGAAAAACTCCCCGTTCAACCTTCCAGGCTCGTCAGCGACTTCGCCATAATGTCCAGACTCTCATTCGCTTCGTCCTCGGTGATGCACAGCGGCGGAGCCACCCGGACCACGTTCCCGTATATCCCCACCGACCCGATCAACACACCGTTCTCCGCGCAACGCTGCATCAACTGCCGCGTCAGATCCGGACTCGGCGCCTTGGTCTTCTTGTCCTCAACGATCTCCAGACCAATCACCAGTCCCTTGCCGCGCACGTCGCCCAGATAGCGAGACTTCTCCTGCATCGCCCGCAGCCGATCCAACATCAGCGGCCCAACCCGCTGCACGTTCTCCACGATCCGATCCTCCACCATCGCCTCGAGAATCGCGATCACCGCCGCGCTGCTTATCGGGTTGCCCCCCACCGTGCTCGACATCTCGCCCTTGCCCAGACAATCGATCACGTCACCCCGCGCCGCGACCGCCGCCACCGGCACGCCGTTGCCGATCCCCTTGCCGATCGAAACCAGATCCGGCGTCACCCCCTCGACCTCCATCCCCCACATCCGTCCCATGCGGCCGTAAGAACTTTGCACCTCGTCCAGCGTGAACACGATGCTCTTCTCCCGGCACCACCGCTCCAACTCCTTCATGTATCCGTCCGGCGGGAAGATGAACCCCGCCGCCCCCAGATACGGCTCAACCATGATTCCCGCCAGCGAACCGCACGAATTCGCCGCCACCGTCTCGTCCAGTTGCGACATGTAGTAATCAATAATGCGCCCGTCGTCCCCCTGCACCGGACAGCGATACGGATACGGAAACGGCGCGCGAATCACGCCCGGCAACGCCGGCCCATACCCGCGCTTCGTCCCGCTCAACCCCCCCGCACTCGCCGCGCCCGACGTCCGTCCGTGAAATCCCCCATGAAACCCGATCGTCTCAAAACACCCCGTCTTCCGCTTCATGATCCGCAAACACGATTCCGTCGCCTCCGAACCCGTCGTCAGGAAAAAACACTTGTCCAGATGCCCCGGCAGCGCCGCCACCAGCGCCTCCGCCGCGCGAATGCGGTTCTCGTTCGCGCATTCATAGTTGTTGATCAGTCTCCCCACCGATTCCCGAACCGCCTCCACCAGCTTTGGATGGCAGTGCCCCAGATTCGTCACCAGCACGCCCGACGTCCAGTCAATGAACCGATTGCCGTCCACGTCGTCCACGGTCACGCCCCGTGCGCGGTCCCAGACCACCGGCACCTGACGGCCCGTCGTGTCCGCCTCGAATTGATGCCAGCGCTCAATCAAAGCCGCCGACTTCGGCCCGGGAATCGCCGTCGCCACGTTCGCGATCTTCGTCTGCATCGTCATGGCCAACTCCATCTGCGCGTCATCCGCGCCGTCATCCCTTCGCCAGCGCCTCGGCATTCACCGCGATGCGAGGCCCCGTGCCCGCGATAAACATGTCAATCGCTTCCACGATCTTTTCCCGGATCGACCAACCCGCATCCTCCGAATACCAACTCAGGTGCGGCGTGATCAACGCATTGTCCAACCCGATCAACGGAAAATCAGCGTCCGGCGGCTCCTTCTCAAACACATCCACCGCCGCACCCGCGATGCGGTCCGCCTTCAACGCCTTCGCCAAGGCCTCGTGATCCACCATGCCCCCGCGCGACGTGTTAATCAGATAGGCCGTCGGCTTCATCAACGCCAGCGTCTCGGCATTGATCAGATGACGTGTCTCGTCGTTCAGCGGCGTGTGCACCGTCACGAAATCCGACTCGCGCATCAACGTCTTCATATCCACCACGTCAATGCCGAGCTCCGCCTTGCGCTCCGAAGGCAAATACGGATCGCAGATCAGAAACTTCATGCCGAAGTGTTCAAGCTTGTGATAAACCAGCGATCCAATCCGCCCGCATCCGACGATACCCACCGTCGCGCCGTCCAACCGAAACATCGGACGCACCGGATCGAAATCCCACTGACCGCTCGCGATCGAGTCCGTCAGCACCCGCTGCGACGACATCACCTTGCGCCCCAGCGCAAACAGCAGCGCGACCGCATGCTCCGCCACCTCATGCGAGCAGTAGTCCGGCACGTATTCCAGCAAAATCCCCCGCTCCGTCAGCGCATCGACGTCAATGTTGTCGTACCCCGCTCCGTGACGAATCACCAGTCGGCACTGCTCCCAACCATCCATGATCGTCGGCGTGATCACCACCATGTTCACCACGATGATGTCCGCATCGCGCGTCACCTCAATCACCTCCGACTCCGGCCGGTGCTTGAGTTGATGATAGGTGAACTCGATACCGCGCTGGGCAAACTGCTCGGACTCCCAGTCCATCTTCGGTTCGATGTAGTCCGTGATCACGACCTTCAGCTTCTCGGGCATCTCAATGCGTCCTCATCCACTTGAATCCACGTGCGCAAACAATCAGCCTATCGGCCGACCGGGCAACTCGCAATGATCCTGGTAGGTCCAATCGCAGCCGGACGGAAATGCCCGACGCCCATCGATTCCCCCCGAGTTTCCCCGCCCTCGTTCACCCCGCCGCCGCCGTCGCCGTCAGTCCCCTGCAGCGCTCCGCCATCCGGGCAATCGCATCCAGTTCCCCCGCCACGATCAGCACGTCGCCCCCGCCCAACGTGTCGTTCGCCCGCGGCCGAACGTGCGTCTGCCCATCCGACTTCTGAAGCGCCACGAACGTCAGCGTCGGCTCCTTCGCCCCGAATTCCGCGATCTTCTGACCCACCAGCGACGACCCCGGCTCAACCGAGATCTCCGTCATCTGGAACCCGCTCTCGCTCGTCCGCGCACGCTCCAGGAACTCCGCCAGCTTCGGCCGGACCAGCATCGTCGCGATATCGTGACCGCTGATCATCGCCGGCGAGATCACGTGCGTTGCCCCCGCACGCTTGAACCGTGTGTCCGACTGCGGATTGTCGATCCGCGCGATAATGTTGATATCCGGATTCAACTCCCGCGCCGTCAACGTCATCACCAGATTGTCCGAATCGCTCGGCGACGCGCACACAATGCCCCGCGCTCGCTGCACACCCGCCAGTATCAGCGCCTCGTCCTCCGTGGCTGAACCTTCCACCACCAATTGGCCCTCGTTCCGCGCCCATTCAGCCCGCTCCGCGCTCTGCTCCACCACCACCACCGGCATCGCCGCCTCGGTGAATTGGTCGGATACCGCCTGACCCACCCGACCCAGACCGCAGATGATGAAATGATCTTCCAGTTGATCGATATGCCGTTGCATCTTTTGCCTCCACGCCATCTGCCGACTCACCGCGAACTGAACCATCTGACTTAACGCATACGTGCACGTCCCAATCCCGCACAGGATCAAACCCGACGCAAACAGCCGCGCCGTCTCGCTGATCCCCTCATCGCCGTAACCCACCGTCGATAGCGTGATCACCGTGAAATAGAACGCCCTGCCCAGCCCCCAATCCTCTTCAATGAGCATGAACCCCAACACCCCGCTCACCAACACCAGCACGAACGCCGCCAGTGCATAAAGCAACCGGCGGGCCTCGTCGTTCTTGCGTCCTCGTGCAGTCGCTCCGGGTCCTCTCATCGTATTGCACAATATCGGTCCAACCGCCCACCCAAATAAGCCCCCCGCCTCACTTGAAACCCGACCCCCTTGCGGTTCTATTGATGGCGATATCCGCCACCCAGCCCCTACCCACGGAGTTCCCATGAAACCCCTCGGCCTCGGCATGATCGGCCTCCACCACCAGCATCCACGCTGGTATTTCCCCCTCTGGGCACACCTCGACACCTACCAGCCTCGTGTGATCTGTGATGATGATCCCGTCTTCCTCGAATCTGAAAACGAGTTCTTCGACCTAGACACCACCACCGACTACCACGAGGTCCTCGCCCGCGACGACGTCGACGTCGTCATCATCTGGCTCGAACACTCCCGCATGCCCGACGCCGTCGCCGCCGCCGCCGAGGCAGGCAAACACGTCATCGTCGAAAAACCCGGCGCCGCCAACGTCGCCGGCGCCAAACGCATTGTCGAAACCGCCGCCGCCCATCCGAACATCCGCATCAGCTCCCCCTACTGCTGGCGGACCCATCTGGTCAGCGATCAGATCCGCGACACGATCGCCGCCGGTCACCTCGGCCAGCTCTTCACCGTCGAAGGCAGGCTCAACGCCGGCGGTGCCCACCGCTACATTCGTGACAACGCCCCCTGGATGCTCACCGAAGGCGAAGGCGGAGGCCCCATGTGGAACCTCGGCGTCCACTGGGTCGATTACTTCCGTGCCATGACCGGCCAGGAAATCGTCCAGGTCGCCGGCGTCGCCGCCGGGCCTTGGGGTGATCCCCCCCGCCACATCGAAGACTCCGCCCAGGCCCTGCTCAAGTTTGACAGCGGCGCCACCGGCATCCTCGATATCTCCTACACCATGCCCACCGCCTACCCCGGCGCACGCGACATCTTCGTCTCCTTCCGCGGCACCACCGGCGATATCACCTGGGCCCCCGCCTGGGAAGGTGTCACCGACGAAGTCCTCATCGTCTCCGAGGCCGACAATGCCCCCGAGCCCTGCCGACGCATTGCCGTCACCAGCCCCGAAATCCCCGGCTACTGCGGACACATGGCCTGGGCCTGGCTCAACGACTTCGCCCAGGCCGTCGACCAACAGCGCGACCCCATCGCCACGCCGCACGATATCCTCCGTGCCGTGCAGGTCGTCGATGCCTACTACCGTTCGCTAAAAAGTGGAAAACTCGAAGACGTCGAGCAGTAGCCCCCGTTCCCATCACATCGGCGGCTGCGGCAACTTCCTCGCCCCCTGCTCAGCCACCAGCGCGTACGCGCAGTGATCCTCAGTCCAAAGCGTTACCTCATAATCGCTTCGCCCCGGCCGGGGGGTGCGGATCTTCTGTGGCGCCGCCAGATCACCGCCCATCGGGAAATCCTGCTTGCAGAACTGGTACACCGCGCAAACCTGACCGTCCCGCTCCCAACGCGTGTAAACCACCGGCTTGTCATCAATCCGACTCTTCATCCCGCCCACCAATCGATACGTCGGATCGATCATCGTCTCAGGCATCCGCACCTCTTGGGGCAGATGGCCCCGGAAACTCGAAGCGATCTCACCCGGATCAGCAGATTCAACCGTCAACCGGGGCTCGTCCAGATGCTTCTGAACCGCGCTCGCGGCGAACATCTCCGCCGCGTTCACCTCAGTGCCCCCACTCAGGATCAACCCCACACCCACCGCCAACACTGCCGCCGCCGCAATCGCGCCGCCCCACCAGCCGCTGACCGTCCACGCACTTCCCCCCGTCGCCGGCACCTCATCCGGAATCGAGCGCAGCCGCCGCTCCAATCCCTCCGGCAATTCGACGTGGCGCAACGCCAGCCGCCACTGTTCATCCTCGTGAAGCAGATCCAGCCAGATCTGTTCCGCCTCAGGCCCCGCCAGCAACTGACGCACCACCGCCTGACGCTGCGGATCGTCCGCTGGCAGCGCCGCCGCTTCTTCCATCTGGCATCGAAGTGATTCAAAGTGCTCATTCATGTCTTCAGCCTCCCAGCTTTAGCCGGGGTCGATCCGTGTCGTCCCGGTGTGCCGACGCATCCGCCCGTTCGGCAGAGGCCTTCTGTTCGACCGATCCACGCAATTGTTCACGCAAAGACTGCCGCGCCCGGTGAATCCGCGACAGCACCGTGCCCAGCGGAATCTCCAGTTTCGCCGCCGCCTCTTTGCACGTCAGTCCCTCCAGAAATACCATCAAAAATGGCAGCTTAAATCGATCATCGAGCGTATCCAGCGCCCGCTGTAGCTCCTCGCTGTCCGCCAGCCGATCCAGAGGCTGCCGATGGGCACCGTCCGCCTTCTCCGGCGCACCGTCGATCCCCGTCGTGCGGATCCGTCGCGTCCGGTCCCGGACCCAATGCGCATATCGGTACCTCAGAATCTGGTACAGCCACGCCCGTGCCTTCCCCTGATCCTTCAGCGACTTGCGCGACCGCCACGCGTGATAAAACGCCTCCTGCACCAGATCCTCAGCCGCTGCCGCCTGACCCACTAGCCGGTAGGCCAATCGGTACAAATCGCTGGTGTAGCCATCCACCCACGATTCATACGCCGCTCGCTGAGATTGATCGCTGGCGCCCATGGACATCGTACTTCCCGCAAATCAGGGTCGAAATCGGACCGAAACGGCCCCCTCGGAAAATCAGTGCCCCACATCCTAGCTCCTATTCCCCCCATCGACCCCGCCCCCGCAAGATCAACCCGACCCCCGAACATCTGATAACGGGAATAATCCCATCAAGACGGTCACAACGAACTTAAAGCATCCGAGACGCAGGCTCAGCCCGCTTCAACCGGCCCAACGCCTCCGGATGCCTGAACGGACCAGACAGATGGCCGAATCAGACGCCCACAGCCCGCCTCAGACCAAGGCCCACCAGGGCCACCTGATCCGTCTCGCCGTCCTCATCGCCGCCTTGGCCGTCATCGGCACCGGCGCTTGGGTCGTGTTCGCCGGGTCCGCCGGTGTGTCCGATCCGCTCGCCCGGCAATTCAACCTCGATGACCTGCAACTCAACCGCGCCGACATCCTCTCCGGCGGCGTCCCCAAAGACGGCATCCCTGCCCTCACCAAACCCGCCACCGTCCCCGCCGGCGACATCATGCCCCCCAACTACCGCGTCGTCAGCGTCACCATCAAAGACCAGACCCGCGCCTACCCCATCAACATCCTCAACTGGCACGAGATCATCAACGACACGCTCGCCGGCGTCCCCATCGCCGTCATCTATTGCCCGCTTTGTGATTCGGTCAGCGTCGTTGATCGACGCATCAACGACCAAACCCTCGAGTTCGGCGTCAGCGGCCAACTGGCCAACTCCAATGTCCTCATGTACGACCGCACCGACCAGGCCCTCTGGTCACAGGTCGCCCTCACCGCGATCAGCGGACCCAACGCCGGCAAGTCACTGAAACATCTACCGTTCGAAATCACCCGCTATCACCTTTGGCGCGACCGCCACCCCGATGCATCCGTCATCTCTTTCGATACCGGACATCGCATCGCATACAACGTCTGGGCCTACGGTGACTACTTCCAGCACGACCGCATCTCGTATCCCCTGTCGCATCACGATGACCGACTGCCCGTCAAAACGCGCGTCATCGGCATCCAACTTGGCGACACCACACGCGCCTATCCGATCGACGCCGTGCGCCTGGCAGACGATGGCGAATTGACCGACACCCTCGGCAAAGCGCGCATCACCCTCCGCGCCGCCGGGCCCGGAACCGTGCGCATTGTCGAAGCGCCACCTAAGGCTAAGATCGTCCACACCTTCTGGTTTGCCTGGGCCGCCTTCCACCCCGATACCGAACTCTACGGCCAAGCTGAACGTAACAATCATGGAGCGCAACCTTGACGATGGCGCGTGGCGCCAGGATCATCCTCAAGACCCTTTCCCACCCCTTGTCCGAGGGTCACGTTCCTCAGGAGAATCGACTGGTTCCAGTCGGCCCTCCGAGGGCGCGGCCCTCTTTTTTCCTTTCTCGCATACCCCAACGCCACCACCATGACGTATCACAAATCACCTCGCCCCCCTTCTCCTAAGGATCCAGGATGAACTCTCCCGACCACCGTTCAGGAATCGCCCTGCTCCACGTCCTGCTCGCGGCGCTATTCGCCCTGGCTCTGACTTACGTGGCCATCGATCAGATCTTCCCCGGTGCCCTCAATCGGTTCCGCGCCCCAAAAATCGACCAGTCCGGCGACTTCAGCCGCCCGCCCGGCTACCACAACGGCATGACCGCCCTGCGCCAGCGCTTCACCCGCGACCAGGGACGCGTCTACCTCAGTGCCGGACCCGCCCCCGAGGATCGATTCGACATCACCGATTGCAGCATCCAGGCCGTGTTCCTTGAACACGGCCTGGGCCGCGAACACTTCCCCGCTCTCATCGAGCCGCTCTTCATACCCTCCAGCCGAGAAGAACTTCACGACGACGAAATGGTCATTGCCGTCAATATCAACAACGACGTGCGCGTCTATCCCGTCTCTCAACTCACCAAGCATGAAGTCGTCAACGACGTCGTCGGCGGACGCCCGATCTTCATCGCCTACTGTGTCCTCGCTGACCTTGGCGCCGTCTACGATCGAACCATCGGTGATCACACCTTCACTTTCGCGGTCAGCGGATACACCTATTCCCACGACGGCGTCTGGGACGCACGCCCAGCCTTCGTTCTCTGGGATCGCGATACCCAATCGCTGTGGTGGCCGCCCGTCGGCCGCGCCGTCTCGGGATCGATGATCGACACCCCCCTCCATGTCACAGATCCTGCTCTCTGGTCACAGACCACCTGGCAGCAAATACGCGACCAACACCCCAACGCCCGCGTCCTCAAGGAGCTTCAGGATCATCAGCCTCCAATCTACTGGCCGCAATACACCCCGGGCGACGATCAGCCCCGCGCCACCGCCGCCGAACCCACCATCGCCCCGCGCTGGGGCGACAATCCCGATCTCTAGCTGGAACCGAACCGCGACTCAGCCCGACGCACTTCTGCGATGCCCGCCCATCTCATAACATGACCCCATGCCGCGCTACCGGATTCAACGCCCCTCCCACGAACCCCGCATCGAGATGACCCCCCTCCTCGATGTCATCTTCCTGCTGCTTACCTTCTTCATCTTCGCGCTCGTGTTGATGGTGCGCGCACATTGGATTCCCGTGACCTTGGCCAAGTCCGACGCCGGCGTCACCACCGGACGCACCACAAATATCGTCGATATCACCCTCGACGCTCAGGGCAAGCTCTACATCAATCGCGAGCCGATCACCGAACAACAGCTGCGCGCTCGAATCATCGAAATCGCCAAACAGCCGGACAAGCCCAACGTCTATCTGGCCCTGGATCAGAACGGGACCGTCGATCGCGCTCCGATTTATGATCGTGTCCTGGAAATGATCCTCGCCGCCGGAATTGACCAACTCAACCTCATCCGCCAGCCGGACGCCGAGTAGCCCTTCGCGCCACATCCTTCCATCACCGCCTCAGTCCACCCGCACGCCGCCGACCCAAAACCGCCATCATCACCCAACCCCCAAACAACGCCGACGGCGACGGCACCAATCCCCCTGCCTCATCCAGCGAAGTGCCTCCTACCGTGCTCCCCCAGTTGTTACCCACGATCGCCATGTCCCCAATGTCCACCGTGTGATCGAAATTCAAGTCCGCGCTCGGCGCACCGCCCGGCGTGTTCCACTGACCGCCCACCAACGCCAGATCCGCCACGTCCACCAGCCCGTCACCGTTCACATCGCCCGGCAGTCGAATCAACAAGTCCTGTCCGCTGTTAATCGAAGAGCCCGGCACCGCGCCCAATCCCAACTGACGCAGCGCCAGATTCCCCCCGTCACCATTGCGAATCGGCTGGCCGCTCGCGTTGTAATCCGGGCGGCCCGTTCCCGGGTCCGTGCGCAACCCCGTGTTCAATGCATAAAGATCCACTCCCGCCGTCACCCCCGCGCCCCACACCAGCATCGGAATCGTATAGTTCGACGAATTGCTCGCCGTGCCGTGCCCCGTGCCAGTCCCCCCGTGATCGGCGGTCACGATCACCGTCGTCCGTCCGTTCAACGCCGCGTCACCTTCCACCAGACTCAGCACCGCCCCCAGATAATCATCCACGTTCGCCACCGACGTGTCCCACGCGCTGCCTCCCCAGCCCGACGCATGCCCCGCCGAATCCGGATCACGGTAATGCACGAAACTGTAGTCGTAATGACTCACCGCCATGTCCGCCAGATATGCCGCCTGCATCGTCGACGCATTGCTCGGCGAGCCGCTCGCGGCATAGAAATACGTATCGATCTTGTCCATCCCGAACGGCCCTGCCCCGCCGTTTGTCCCGTCGTAGCTCTGATCGAAAATAATGAACTTGCTCTTCGACGCATAAAGCGCCGTGCTCAACCCCGCGTCCTTCGCCACGTCGAACGTGCTCGCGATGTACGACACGTTCGGATTCCCCTGATTGTGCAACGTGTCCGACCCGCCCGGCGTCGAGTTGCTCGTATACCCGTGATGCACCGTGTTCGGCTGACCCGTTGGCTGTGATACCGGCCGGCCCGTCAACATCGACGTGTGATTCGGCAGCGTGTTCGTGTGCGTGTAATCCGTCCGCGCGTTCAGCGTCGTCGCCCCCTCGTCAATAAACCGCTGAAAGTTCGCGTAATCACCCGCCACATCATTCGCCAGCAGATCCGTCAAAAACCCCGCGTTCAGCCCGTCCACGCTGATGTGGATCACGTGTTCCGCGCCCCCCGCCGGTCCCGCCCACAACAACAATCCAGCCACCAGCCACGCCCATCGATTCCGCGTGACCCTACAACGTTTCCTGCCATACATCACAGCGTTCTCCATTTGCTCAATCCGCGCGAAAACCACTTAGCCAATCATAGCGCTCCCCACCCCCTCGGCCACCGGATTTTCACCGTTCCACCGCGCGCCCAACCGTCCGGTCATTGCCCCTCGCCGAACACCTCCATCGTCTTGCGCTGCGTTTCCGTCAACTTGCCCGGGTCGATCGCGTGCGCCTTGGCATACCATTCCGCCTGCTCCTTCGCTGGCACGCCCGGATCATTCCCGATCGCCAGGTAACACTTCACCAGATTCTCATTCGCATCATCGCGAAATCGACGCGAACAGTCCTCGACAAACGTCTCCCACGCCGTCGCCGCCTCGGAAGCGTCGGCTTCGTTCATCATCGCCACGATGCGGTTGAATTCGTTCGCCCCCGACTGCAGATTGAATCGATACACCGCCGCCCCAATGATCACCAGCACCGCGACGACCATCGTGATGACCCGGCTCTTCTTCATCGTGTCGCTCCTGATTCAAGAGAAATGACGCAGCCCCGTGCCGACCGATCCCCCACCGTTCTAATCCCCCGCGCCCCACCCCGCAATACACTCACACCGAACAACGCGGCCGCCACGGATGATTCACCCCGCCGCCCTGGTTCGTTGGCATCGCACCGCGGCCGTCACCCCCTTGGACCCCGGACGCTCACGGCCCGCTCCCGTACTTCTCCAGCATCCTGCGCTGCCAGTTATCCAGCCTGCGCGGGTCGATGGCTTCAATCTTCGCGTACCACGCCGCCTGCTCCTCCCTCGACAGGGTCGCATCGTTTGCGATCGCCAGATAACACTCGACCAACTTCCGTTCCGCGCCCTCGCGGAATCGGCTCGGCCCGTCCTCGATCAGTTCCTCCCACGCCGGCGCCGCCTCGTCGTATTCGTATGCCTCCATCAATTCAACGATCCGGTCATATTCCTTACCCCCCGCCCGCACGTTGATCCGCCACAGGATCACCCAACCGGCCGCGATCACCACCACGACAACCGCTGCGATGACCGCAATCTTCTTGATGGTCTTCCCCTCCAGTCCGATGACCGTACGCTTCTTCATGGTCCGCTCCTCATCGCAGAACGATCACCCTGAGCACGCACCGCTTGACCTCACCCATGTTCTAATCCCCCATCCCCCGCCCCGCAATCCACCCGCCCAAAAAAAATCGGCCCGCGCGAGTGATTCACCCGCGCGGGCCTACAAACGTTGAGGTTGGGCTGCGTCAGCAACAACCCCGTCGGGGTTGCTTACGCGCAGCCCACCTACTACATTGACCTATCACAGGATCACCTCCCTTCGAGTGGCGCCACTCCGGCCGTCACCGACCTCAACCCGTCAAGCACAACTGCTCGCCCGACGCGTCGATCCGGCCGCCGAAAATTTGCTGCCGCGCACCGTCGCACACGGCACCTCGCGCGCCGGCTTCGAGGGACGTCGCCGACGCTCGGCCACGCCTCCTGACTCGGCCCGTAGCGGTTTTGTTCGCCCGGAGGTCCGAACCCATCAGCGTGGCACTATTATTATTCGGTCAAAACCACCGATGTCAATCGAAAAATCCGCACATTCCCCCCGGTTTCCAACAAACGACTGGCACAACCCAACCTAACGCGATAGCTTCGCAACTTCGCGCCCGCTGGCCGGACCCCCCCCCCGCCACCCGCGAGGAGATCCACGCATGTTCGAACATTACAAGCCCACCGCAGACGACGCCGCGCTCTTCGACCGCCTCCTCCGCGACTTCGTCCCCGACAACCCATTCGACGCCCACGGCCACATTTACAACACCGCCCACCTCCGGCCCGACGAAATGCCCTTGCTCCAAATCGGCCCGCAAGTCGCCACCTTCAATGCCTACCGCCAATCCAACACCCCCTGGATGGGCGACAAAGGCCCCACCGGCGGACTGTTCTTCCCCTTCGCCCACAAGACCTGCGACGTCGACGCCGCCAACCAATTCCTCATCGACGACCTCGCCGATCAGCCCGGCTCCCGCGCGCTCATGCTCGTCAAGCCCGGCATGGACCCCGCCGCCGTCGAAAAACAGCTCGACGCCCACCCCTGGGCCGGCTTCAAGGTCTACCACGTCTACGCCGATCGACCGCGCACCATGGACGCGGCCAACGACGAGTTCCTCCCCGAATGGGTCTGGGAACTCGCCCACCAGCGCAGCCTCGCCATCATGCTCCACATGGTCCGTGATGAAGCGATGGTCGATCCCCACAATCAAAAATACATCCGCGAACACTGCCTCCAATATCCGAACGCCAAGCTCATCCTCGCCCACGCCGCCCGCGGTTTCTGCGCTCAACACACCGTCGACGGACTCCACGTCCTCCGGGGTGTCGACAACGTCTGGTTCGATACCTCCGCCATCGCCGAAGCCGCACCCCTCGAAACCATTCTCCGCATGTTCGGGCCGTGGAAACTCATGTTCGGTTTCGATTGGCCCGTTTCCATCCTCCGCGGCCGGCCCATCAGCATCGGCTACGGCTTCCACTGGATCTATGCCGACAACACCGAATGGGACAACTGGAATCTCGCCACCCCCCAGCTCTGTGGCCTCGAGTGCCTCCTCGCCGTCAAACAAGCCTGCCGGTCCCTGGGCCTCACCCCACGCGATCGCGACATCATTTTCGGCGCCGGCGCTCGTCAGATGCTTGGTATCGAGGACCACTCCAACGACCGCACCGGGCAAGACCGCTACGAGCAGGCCTCCCAAATCATCCCCTTCGGCGTCCAGCTCCTGTCCAAGAAACCCGAGAACTTCGCCCCCGGTCAGTGGCCCGCCTACTTCGCTGAAGCGCGCGGCTGCTCCGTCGTCGATCTCGATGGCAACACCTACAAGGACTTCGCCGGCTTCGCCGTCGGCGCCTCAATCCTCGGCTACGCCGACCCCGACGTCACCGACGCCGTCACTCGCCGAATCCAGTTCGGCTCCATCAGCACCCTCAACCCGCCTGAAGAAGTCGACCTCGCCGAACTGCTCATCGACATCCACCCCTGGGCCCAGATGGCCCGCTTCACCCGCGCCGGCGGCGAGTCCATGGCCGTCGCCGTCCGTATCGCCCGCGCCAGAACCAAACGCGACAAGGTCGCCATCTGCGGATACCACGGCTGGTCCGATTGGTACATCGCCGCCAACCTCGGCAACGACGACGCCCTTGAGGGCCACCTCATCCCCGGACTCAACCCCGCCGGTGTTCCCAAACCGCTCCGCGGATCAACCCTCCCGTTCCGATACGACCAACTCGATCAACTCGAAGCCATTGTTGCCGCCCACGGTGACGACCTCGCCGCCGTCGTCATGGAACCCACCCGCGGCGCCGACCCCGCCCCCGGTTTCCTCGAAGGCATCCGCGACATCTGCACCAAGAACAACACCGTCCTCATCTTCGATGAGATCACCATCGGCTGGAAACTCCTCGTCGGCGGCGCACACCTCCGCTACAACGTCAACCCCGACATCGCCGTCTTCGCCAAAACCATCAGCAACGGCCACCCCATGGCCGCCATCATCGGCAACGCCGACACCATGAACGCCGCCAAAGGCTCATTCATCTCAAGTTCCTACTGGACCGAAAGCGTCGGCCCCGTCGCCGCGCTCGCCACCATCCGGAAAATGCAGCGAATCAATCTCCCCAAACACCTGGCCGACATCGGCGCTCAATTCCAACAGGGCATGAAAGAACTCGCCGCGAAACACAACGTCCCCGCTACCATTTCCGGCCACCCCGAAGTGCCCATGTTCACCTTCGACCACCCCGAATCCGCCGCACTGACCACCCTCATGACCGCCCGCATGCTCAAGCGCGGCTTCCTCGCCGGCGCCGGATTCATTTTCCTCACGCTCGCCCACGAACCCCGCCACATCGACGACTTCCTCGCCGCCCAGGACGAGACCTTCGCCGAGCTCGCCGACGCCATCAAAGCAAACGAAATCGAAAAACGCATCGGTGGCCCCGTCAAAAACCTGGGCTTCGCCCGCCTCAACTGATCCCCAAAGGCGTTCAACATGAAAATCGAAACCGGTCTCCTGCCCCGCATCGTCCTTCAGCGCAGCCGCCGCGACCTCTCCAACGCCGCATTCACCGGCGCCGCGAAAGCCACCGGACCCGTCCAGGCCCGCGTCTCCCAGTCCGGTCGGACCGTCCGCGATGCCGGGCAAACCGCAGATTCCACCACCGTCAAAGACGTCCTCGTCGGCGATGTCTGGATCGTCGCCGGTCAATCCAACGCCCAAGGCTGCGGCCTGCTCAAAAACGCCATCAAATCCCAGCCCAACGTCCGTGCCTTCTACATGGATGACCGCTGGCGGCCCGCCAAAGACCCCATCCACAACATGTGGGCCTGCGTCGATCAGATCCATCGCGACCTCGCCGCCGGGCCACTGGCCGTGGACAAAATCAGAGGCGTCGGCCCCGGCGTCGCCTTCGCCCAACGCATGCAACAAAACACCGGCGTCCCCCAGGGAATCATCGCCGCCGCACACGGCGGCACCTCCATGGAACAGTGGGACCCCCGCAAGAAAAAACTCGGCACCCGATCGCTCTACGGCGCGACCATCCGCCGATTCATCAAGAACGGCGGCAAACTCGCCGGCATCGTCTGGTACCAGGGAGAATCCGACGCGCTCGATAACACCGCCGATATCTACACCGCCAACATGAAACGCCTCATTCGGTCCTTCCGCCGTGACCTCGCCGACCCCAACCTTCCCTTCGTCCTCGTCCAGCTCACCTCCGTGTGTGGCCACACCGACCGCGCCAAACACTGGAACGCGATCCAGGAACAACAACGCCTCCTGCCCAACACCGTCAAACGCTGCGCCACCGTGCCCAGCATCGACCTGCCCCTCGATGACACCATCCACGTCGGCGGCGTCGGCCAGCACGTCCTCGGCAAACGCCTCGCCGATGCCATGCACGTCATCACCGCCCCCCGCGCCGCCGGCAAACCCCCCATCGCGCTCAAGAAAATCTCCACCATCCGAAATGAACTCATGGGCTGGGCCGACATCATCGTCGAGTTCGATCACGTCGTCGGCGATCTGCGCTGCGGCGGACATCGCGCCACCGGCTTTGACATCTCCGATGGCGAACACGGCGGCCACATCTACGACACCATCCTCGACCGCAACCGCGCCATCGTCCGTACCGACCTCTCCCACACCGGCCTGAGCAGCATGCACCTGCACTACGGTCGCGGCACGTTCCCGTTCTGTAACATCACCGACGCCGCCGACCGGTCCCTCCCCGTGTTCGGCCCGATCCGCATCGGCAAACCCCGCGCCCTCTCGCCATTCATCACCGAACTCCGCATCAGCCGCGTCTTCGCCGGCGCCGGCGACCTCACCACCCTCAAGCGACCGCACCCCGACCCCGCTATGCGCTGGCGCGTGAGAAACTTCGCCGACACCTTTTGCGATGCTCAAGCTGAGTTCGGCCCCACCTCCGACGATCAACTGATGTACTTCGCCTGCCGACTCCACTGCGATGAACCCATGAAACTCGCCGCCGGCCTCGGATACGACGGCCCCGTCAAGTTCTGGGTCGACGGCAAACTCAAATTCCACGACCCCGCCGGCACCAACCCCGCCGTCGAAGATCGCGCCGTCATCCCCTTCGCCGCATCCAAGGGCAATCACGAAGTCATCTTCGCCCTCGGCTCAAACAACGGCTGCGCCTGGGGAATCATGCTCCGCTTCGAACGCACCGACGTCACCGCCGCCCAGCTCCGCCAACAGCCCGCCCGCTACAAAATGCCCCGCATCTTCGCTACCTGACCAATCCCACGCCCAAAAAAAGAAAAGACGCGGCCCATACCCGTGGACCGCGTCTTCTCTGATGAGCAAGAATACATTCAGCGACGACGACGCAGCCCTGCCGTAGCCAGCAGTAACCCCGCACTCAATACTGCTGGCGGCGCCGGAATCACTTCGCCCGCCACCCAGTTGTCGACACTTACCGTGACCGGAAACGCCCCGCCCAGCGCCGCCGTCAAACCCGGGTCCACCCAACTCGTGGTGTAGTTCACGATGATCCACTCCGGCGCATCAACGCCCGCGACATGGACTGAGTTCAATCCCCCGAAGCCAAGCGAGAAATCCGTCTCCGTCTGCAGAAACGTCTTCGGTAACGCCCCGAAAGTCCCCGCCGTCAACGCGCCGATCGGCGGCTCCGTTGCCGTCTTGTAGAAATCTACATTGGAGAACGTCACCGGCCCCGGGATCGACGGATCGTCAAGCGTGAAATTCCACAATACCGAACCAACCCGTTTGTACGAAAACGATGTCGGTCCCGGTACCGGCAACGTCGGATTTGAGAACGTCCCGTGTGTCGACGTGCCCGTGACGCCCGTCAACGTCGCGCTGGCCACACGGACCTTCGTGCTGAAGACCCCAAACACATCATCAACGTTGAACGTCGCTCCCAGGTGCGTCTTCCCACTCACCGCCGGGCTGCCTGCATCCTGGCTCCAGTTGATGTCCAACACGTCATCAGGATCACCATGTGTGATCGTGCCCGCGCCGTTGTCAAAGTCACCGTTCACCGTCGTTGGCGCCGGACTGTCAGGGATCAGACCCGTCGTCCGTAATTGCAGATGTGCATCACGATACGTCAGATTCCACGTGATCCCGTCCTGAACGAATGTCCCCACGTCCCAGTTCATCTTCACTTTGACCTCAGTGCCCGCCGCACGTTCAGCCAGCAGTCCACAGGACATGAACAACACCAACACGCTCAAGATGGTCCGTCGTGTCAACATGATGCGCCTCCAATTCTCTGCTTCCCGGTCGCTGCGGTAGGTTTCCTCACGCGGCCGCGACGAGCGACCGCGCCTTTGCGCGTGATTCCTTGCGCACCGTCAATACCGTGCCCACTCCGGAAGCTCACGATCCTACCGATCACTTCGCGTGCGCCCATGACACCCTTCAGCGCTTCCGCCGCCGTCCCCCGATCAATCCCATCAATCCCAATCCCGCCACCCCCGCGCCCGGTGCCGGAACCGCGTACGGAATCGCGATCGAATCACCACTGTTCGGCAGGAACAACGTCGTCCCCGCCTTCTCGATCGAGAACCCCATCGTGAACAGCACCTGATGCGTCCCCGCCGCCAGCGTCATCGGCGTCGTCGCCGACGATGAGAACGGCCCCGTCCCCGTGCCGCTCAGTGACGTCGCCGCCTCCGGACCACCGGACGTCGGCGGATGCACCGTCGAACTGGCACTCATCGAATACCCGTCCGACGTGCTCGTCGTCGTCGCCGTGCCGTCCAGATTCACCCCCAGATTCCCGCTGAACGCCGCGTGAGTCCACATCCCCCCCAATTGAATCACACCGATCACGTTGTCGCTCTTCGCCACGATCTCCACGTTCGTCAGCGTCAGCTTATATCCACCCCCCGCCGCCGTTGCCGTCGCGATCGGCTTCGTTGGGTCGATCGGATTGATGCAATACGCGCTGCCCACAGCGGTCGACGGCGGAAATTCAATCTCATTGTTCGTCGCCACGTCCAGATCGCCCGCCCCGCCGTCGTTGATCTTGAAAGACGTTCCCCCGCCCGAAACGTTGATCCAGAACCCCCCGATGCTCGCTCCTTCCGCACGACCCACAAACGCGAACACCATCAACACGGTCAACACCGCAACCGCCCGCTGCCACATGTTCAATGACATACCAGGTTCTCCTTCGTCAGTTCATCCGCCGCCGTCGTCCAACAACAAGACTCATCAACCCCAACCCCGCCAACCCCGCGCCCGGCGCAGGCACCGCGAACGGCGCCGCAAACGCATCGCCGCTGTTCGGGAAAAACAACGTGTTGCCCGCCTTGTCCAGACTGAACGACATCGTGAACAATACCTGGTGCGTCCCCGCCGGCAGCACCATCGGACTTGAATTCGACCCGGAAAAAGCCCCCGTCCCGCTATGGTCCACCACCGTGCTCGCCTCGGGACCAAGCACCGGCGGGCTCACCGATGAACCCGCCGAGATGATATGCCGATCCGTCGTACTCCCCGTCGTCGCGAACCCGTCCACGTTCACGTTCAGATTTCCACTGAACGCCGCGTGATTCCACATCGCGCCGATCTGAATCAGACCCGAAGCGCCATCCACTTTCGCCACGATCTCCACGTTCGTCAGCGTCAGATTAAACGAACTCGTCGTCCCCGATGACGTCACGATCGGCTTGGTCGGGTCAATCGCGTTGACGCAGATCAAACTCCCCGGAGGCGTCGTGCTCGGCGGAAAATGAATCTGCCCGTCCGCCATCCCGTCCACGTCCCCCGCGCCCCCGTCGGTCTCCGTCTTCGTCCCGCCGATACCCGACAGCTTGATCCACAGTCCCGATATCGTCGACCCCTCTGCCGAACCCACACACAGCGCGATCACCATCACCACAAGCCACGCGCTCGCCCAATGCATCCGCTTCCACATGTTCAATCTCCTTAGGATCAGGTCCTGCCGCACCGCGCAAACGCGCAGCGACCGCCCCCCGCGGTTCCCGCCTCG
Source organism: Planctomycetaceae bacterium (assembly GCA_002685935.1). Classification (GTDB taxonomy): domain Bacteria; phylum Planctomycetota; class Phycisphaerae; order Phycisphaerales; family Zrk34. Next base: position 70,294 of record NYZD01000168.1, read on the forward strand.
GAATATCATCCGGCTCCCCCGCGAAATAGATCATCGCGCCGCACCAAAGCGACTAGCGCATCCCCAACGCAGGTGTAGCGCGTTCGGCGCTTGTTCGGGTAGCGCGTTGCGGACGTGGCGGCTAAGCTTTGATCACGCTCAAGGTCGA
>NYZD01000169.1 GCA_002685935.1 Planctomycetaceae bacterium
GTCGATCCGCGCCTCGAAGGCCTCACCATCTCGGATCGCCGGCTGCTCGTCGATGAATGTGCGATCCACCACCGCGTCCAGAAAATCATTCATCAACTGATCGCGCCCGCCCAGCGTGGCGAACTGTATCACCACGTCGTCCACACCCTCCAGATCGTATTCCACGTAGGCCAGATCGTTGGCAAGCTGATACGACAGCAGTCGGAGGACGCCGCGCCGCGTTTCGTATGTTGCCTGATTGACGTCGCTGAGTGTGCGCAACGACACCGCATCCCGGGCATCGACAATCGCGGGGAAGCCGCGCACCGCCATGTCGCCGCGATCGACGGTGATGGTCTCGGGCAGCGTCCCGAAGTCCCAGTCGCGAATGCCGTCGCGGTGCCACTGATCCGGCGTCGCATGCTGGATGGCCTGTTCGGTCTGGCTGCCGACCTGATCACGCAACACGTTCAGATCGCGCCCCATCGCGATGGTCTTGCCGTGTTCATCCTCGATCGCCACGTTGAGGCGCAGGTGCTCGGGCAGATCACGAACATCCCACAACTCCTCGGGCACGGTCATGCCGATCATGCGGCCGATGCAGTCGGACAGCACCGCCACCATGGGCTCATCACGCCGTTGATTCAGCAGCGGCACCAGGCGATCCGCGAACTGCGGGATCGGCACCAACGACGTGCGATACGCCTTGGGCAGACGGCGCATCATCGCGACAATCTTCTCACGCAGCAGGCCCGGCACCAGCCAATCCAGTTGCTGGCTGTTGAGTTGATTCAACATCACCAGCGGCACACGAACCGTCACGCCGTCGCGCTCGTGCCCCGGATCGGCCACGTAATCAAGCTCCAGCTTCGTGCCCGCGACGCCCATCGCATCCGGATACATGTCTGACGTCAGATGGTCCACCGACGTGATTAGCACGTCCGCTTCGCTCATGAACAGCCGCTTTGGGTCCTCACGTTCCGCCTGTTTCCGCCATTTCTCGAACGCCGGCCCGTTGTGAATACCCGCCGGCAAACGTCGATCGTAGAACGCGAACCGCTGCCCAACGTCCACGAGCAGATTCCCCTCACGCTGCTTGGCCTGCAGACGTCCCACATGCTCGATCAGTTCCTGATTATGTTTGAAGAATGGGGCCCGCGTCGTGAACTCACCCTCGATCAGCGCGTGATGAATGAACAGTTCGCGCGATCTCACCGGATCGACCGGCCCGTAGTGCGCCCGCCGGCGCGGCACGATCGTCAAGCCAAACAGCGTGACCCGTTCGTCGGCGATCACGCGGGCCGAATCGGCATCCCAGCGGGGATTGCCGTGATGATATTTCATCAACCGCCCGGCGATCGGCTCCAGCCACTGCGGATCAATCGGCGCAACATTAATTGCGTACAACCGCGATGTCTCCAGCAGTTCCGCCGCGATGATCCAGCGCGGTCTGGCGTCGAACAGTGTCGATCCCGGATGGATCATGCATTTGCGATTGTGCGCGCCGGTGTACTCATAGCCGTCACCGCGCTGGGCGAGATGACTCAGCAGCCCCGTCAACAGCGCCCGATGAATCGCCGCGGGCTCGGCCGGTTCACTGTTGAGATGGAATCCCTGGTCGGCCGCCGTATCCCGGAGTTGCGCGTGCAGTTCCTCCCACTCGCGCATGCGGTTGTACGCAACGAACCGCTGCGTGCATGCTTTGCGAAGCTGGTTGCGTGAGGTCCTGCCCTTGAGCCGCCGGCAGAATTTCCACAAGTTCAAATATCCGAGAAAATCCGATTCGCCGGTGAAAAACTCCGCGTGGGCTGCGTCGGCGGCCTCGAGTTGATCCAGCGGCCGCTGACGCGGATCGGCGATCGACAGCACCGCCGCGAGCACCAGGATCTCACGCAGACAATGCTCATCCCGAGCGGCCAGAATCATGCGCCCGATGCGCGGATCGACCGGCATGCGCGCCAGCGCCCGGCCGATCGACGTGAGCTGTCCGCGTTCATCCAGCGCGCCTAGCTCCTCCAGCGTGTCGTATCCGTCACGGATCAGCCGTCCTGCCGGCGGATCAAGAAACGGAAACTCGCGCGGATCGCCCAGATCGAGCATCGCCATCTGCAAAATGGCGCCCGCCAGATTCGTCCGCTGGATCTCCGGCTCAGTAAACGGCGGACGCGCCCGGAAATCCGGCTCGTCGTACAGGCGAATGCACACCCCCGGCGCCAAACGCCCGCACCGTCCGGTCCGCTGGTCGGCCGACGCCTGCGAGACGCGTTCCACCGGCAGCCGCTGCACCTTGGAGCGACTGGCATAGCGACTGATCCGCGCCACGCCGGTGTCAATCACGTGCCGAATGCGCGGGACGGTCAGCGACGTCTCCGCCACGTTCGTGGCCAGGATCACACGCCGCCCGCCCTTCGGATGAAAGATTCGATCCTGCTTGGCCGTGGGCAGTCGGGCATAGAGCGGCAGAACCTCCGCCGCGATCGTTGGATCACCCGACAGCGCCTCGGCTGCATCGCGAATGTCCTTCTCACCTGGCAGGAACACCAGCACGTCGCCGTTGTCCACGCTCGACAGTTCCACCAATGCCTCGCCGATCGCGGTGATCGGATCCTGCACTTCATCGTCGTCATCCACCTGCCGGGGCCGATAGCGCACCTCGACGGGATACGTGCGACCCTCGACATTAATGATCGGCGCGCCGTCGAAATGTTCGCTGAACCGCTGCGGGTCGATCGTCGCGGAGGTAATGATCAGCTTCAGGTCCCGCCGGCGCGGCAACAGTTGTCTGAAAAAGCCCAACAGGAAATCGATATTCAGACTGCGCTCGTGCGCTTCGTCGATGATGATCGTGTCGTACGCATCGAGCTGTCGATCGCGCACGATCTCCGCCAGCAGGATGCCGTCGGTCATCACCTTCACCATCGTCTGGGCGGCGGCCTGATCGTTGAACCGCATCTTGTAGCCCACTTCACCGCCCAGCGGACAATCCAGTTCTTCGGCAATGCGCGTCGCCACGGCCCGGGCGGCCAGCCGGCGGGGTTGCGTGTGACCGATCAGACCACGCACACCCCGCCCGGCTTCGAGGCACATCTTCGGCAGCTGCGTGGTCTTGCCCGAACCCGTCGCACCGCAGACGATGACGACCTGATGCTCCTCGATCGCCTGTTTGATCTCGTCGCGCCGCATCGCGACCGGCAGGTCGTCGGGGTATTGAACCCCGGGAATGCGACCCCCGCGTTCGGCGATCTGCTTGAGTGATCCGCTGATCTTCGATTCGACTTCGCCGACGATGCGATCGATGGGCTTACCTTCACGATGACGCCGCCGCGCCTGCCGCAGGCGCGAGCGCAGCCGGGGCCGATCGGCCGTTCGGCAACGGTCGATTTCCTGCCATAACTGGTCCAGCGCGTTGTCCGCCTTGCTTGTCGCCATCACATGCGATTCCGAATCACAATATTAGTCGTGAATCGGCCAGATGGGCCGGGTGCGTGATGTGATCCGGCGCCGCGGCCACATCAGTGCTCAATCAGCCATCCAACCGCCGACGGGCTTCGGTGAACACCGCCGTCAGCATCTCCAGCGTCAATCGACCGGTAAACGTGTTCTGTTGGCTCGGATGGTATGAACACATCACGAACGGCCGACCCGTTATCGTATGCACCGCGCCGTGGGCGAACTTCGGACGCGGCCCCGCGGGCAGCCAGTCACGATCTCGGTAGAGCTTCACGATCTGATCGAAGCCGATCCTTCCCAGCGCGACAAAGCCGCGCAGGTCCGTGAACAGATCCACCGTCTGATCAAACCAGTCGCGGCACTTCGCAAGTTCCTCGGTCGTCGGTTTGTTGGCCGGCGGGGCGCAGTGCGCGGCGGCGGTAACGGCGATATCTTGCAGCATCAAGCCGTCATCACGATCCGTGGCCGTCGGCTGATTCGCGAAGCCCGCGGCATGCATCGCGGCGAACAGAAAGTCACCTGACCGATCCCCGGTGAACATCCGACCCGTTCGATTCGCGCCGTGCGCAGCCGGGGCAAGACCCACAATCAACAACCGCCCACGCGGATCACCGAGGTTAGGCACCGGCTTACCCCAACACGTCCAATCACGGTAAGCTGCCCGTTTCTCCTGCGCGATCGTGAGGCAGTGCTCGCGCAGGCGCGGACAGCGATCGCATCGCACAATCCTTCGATTGAGCCGATCCCATGTTGCCGACGCACTTCGATGCTGTTTCGCCATGAAAGAAACATCCATTCGAGGACGAATGCTCGACCGTACCGCACGCCGACGGCCGCGGCAATCCACGCACCGGCCATGATGAATCAGCCTACAATGGCAGACGATGACCACCCACCAGGGCCAACCCGCGATCGTCCTGCTCAGCGGCGGACTCGATAGCGCCACAACGCTGGCGATCGCGCGCGACGCCGGTCACGCGTGCCACGCGATGAGCTTCGACTACGGCCAAAGGCATCGTGTTGAGCTCGACGCCGCCCGCCGCATCGCTGAATCCATCGGCGTCAACGCACATCAATGGGTCACGATCGATCTGCGTGCCTTCGGTAGATCGGCCCTGACCGACGAAATCACCGTGCCCAAGGATCGCGACGCGACGCAGATGGCCGAGGCGATCCCCGTCACTTATGTCCCGGCCCGCAACACGATCTTCCTGTCCTACGCACTGGCCTATGCCGAAGTGATCGGCGCGACCGATATCTACATCGGCGTCAACGCGGTCGACTATTCCGGGTATCCCGATTGCCGCCCGCAGTTCATCACCGCCTTCCAGGCCATGGCGAATCTCGCGACCAGAGCGACCGTCGGCGACGGTCAGCGCATGACGATCCACACGCCTCTGATCGACTGGACCAAAAGGCAGATCATCACACGCGGACTGGAATTGGGCGTCGACTACGGCCTCACCCATTCCTGTTACGACCCCGACGCCGTCGGCCACCCCTGCGAGCGGTGCGACGCCTGCCAACTGCGTATCATGGCGTTCAGTGAACTGGGCATGAAGGATCCGCTGATCGCCTCCCAAACCGCATGACCGCGACCACTATCCCATGAGCAGCCAATGACCAGCGACACGCTGATGATCAACGAGGTGTTCCACTCGATTCAGGGCGAAAGCACCTGGGCCGGGCGGCCGTGCGTGTTCGTGAGGCTCACCGGCTGCCATCTGCGATGCCAATATTGCGACACTGAATACGCTTTCCACGAGGGATCCCGCTGGTCGCTCGATGATCTGCTGGACAAAGTCGAACGCATCGGACGCGGTTGCCGACTCGTGGAAGTCACCGGCGGCGAGCCGCTGCTCCAGGCCAACGTCCATCCACTGATGGGCCGGCTATGCGATCGCGGTTACACTGTGCTGATCGAAACCAGCGGCACGTTGGACATCACGTCTTGCGATGTGCGCGTGAACCGCATCGTTGATCTCAAGACCCCCGGCAGCGGCGCGTGCGATCAGAACCACTGGGCCAACCTGGACCGCCTGACCGCGCGGGATGAAGTGAAGTTCGTCCTGACTGACCGGGCCGACTACGAATGGTCGCGCGACGTAATCCAGCGACACGGCCTCACCCGGCGCGCCGGAGCAGTATTGCTCAGTCCCGTCCACCCCATGGATCCCGGCGCCGAATTGCCCGGCATCGGCGGCCTGGACCTGCACGATCTGGCCCAGTGGGCCCTGGCCGATGGACTTGACGTTGTCGTCCAGCCGCAGTTGCACAAGTTGATCTGGCATCCGACCGCGCGAGGCGTCTAGGCCGGCCCGCTATAATCACCTTCATGAACGTGCGGCTTATCAAGACATTTCAGATCGACGTTGCCCACTGCCTCGAAACCTTCCCCGAAGGACACAAGTGTCGCCGCGTCCACGGGCACACCATGGCCGTCGACGTCATCCTGGAAGGACCCGTGCCCGAAGATCGCGGCTACCTCGTCGACTTCGGCGAGATCAAACAGGCCGTCGAGCCGCTGCGCAAGCAACTCGATCACCACATGCTCAATGAGATCGAAGGCCTGGCCGTGCCCACCGTCGAGAATCTGTCGAAGTGGATTTACGATCGGCTCAAGCCCGCACTTCCGCTGCTGGTCATGATTCGTGTGCATGAGACGCCGCAAAATGCGTGTGAATACGTCGGCGGCCTGTAGTCGCATGCCCGGCCGCATTACCGGGCCGAATCATCGATACACCGAAACACATGTCCGCGTCGGTTGATCACATCAAGCAGCGCACGCTCGAACTGGGCTTCGCCGCGTGCGGCATCGCGCCCGCCCAGCCCACCGCCCATCGCCGGCACGTGGTCGACTGGATCGCCGACGGCCGCCACGGTGACATGTCATGGCTGGCACGGAACCTCAACCTGCGCCTCGACCCCGCCAAGTTCCAACCGGACGCCCGATCGATCATCTGCGTGGCGGATCATATCAGTGCCGCGCCGGCCGCGGACGGGAATCGAATCCCATCGGACTCACCGTATGGTCGCGTGGCGCGTTACGCACAGATCAGCGACTATCACAAGGTGCTAAAGAAGCGTTTGCACCGCCTTGCCGACGATCTGCGCACCGAACATCCCGATGCGTTATTCCGCGTCTGCGTCGACACCGCGCCCGTTCTCGAGCGGGAGCACGCGGCGCGGACCGCGCTCGGCTGGGTCGGCAAGCACACACTGCTGCTGCACCCGCAGCTCGGCAGCCATCTTCTGCTGGGGGTCATCGTCACGTCGCTGGACCTGCCGCATGACACGCCGCACACCGACCACTGCGGCACGTGCACGCGATGCATCGATGCCTGCCCGACCCAGTGCATCACGCCATGGTCGGTCGATGCCGCACGGTGCATCAGTTACCTGACCATCGAACACCGCGGCCCGATCGATCCGCAGCTCCACGAGGCCATCGGCGACCACTTGTTCGGCTGCGACGTCTGTCAGGACGTCTGCCCCTTCAATCAGGGATCCGAGCCGGCCGACCTGCCGCCGGGGTACGAGCCGCGGGCCTCAGAATTCAATCTCCTCACCGTATTGGGCTGGAGCGAAGCCGACCGCCGCGCCGCGTTCGTCAAATCCGCCATGAAGCGCGCCAAGCTGCCGCAGATCAAACGCAACGCCCTGATCGCGGCCGCCAACGCGCTGCGGGACACGGATCATAAGGCATTGCGGGACCGCGCCCGGGCCATCGCGACCGACGCCACGGAAGACGACATCGTGCGGGAAACCGCCCGGGATGTTATCAATCGACTCAACGCCGAGCGATGATGGCCGCCCGCCCTCATCACCCCCGTTTCAGGTCTGAGAATCAGACGGCCGATAAACACTTCAAGCCGCTGGGAATCTGATCCTTCTCGAACTTCGGAGTGGACTGACGTGCTGCAACGATCCCGATGCCTGTCTCGCGTGTTCTGGTGGACCCCCGCCCTGACTTTGCTCGCCGCCGCACCGGCCTTGGGTGCTTCAGGATCGCAGACGCACAGCCCGCATCCCGCCTGGATCATACCGTTCGCGGCATTGCTCGCCATGATCGCCCTGTTGCCTCTCCTGACACCCAAATTCTGGCATCATCGATTCCCCATCATCGCCGGCATCATGTTCCTGGTCGGGCTCAGCTACTACTGGGTACTGCGCGAGGACCTGCACCCCTGGCTTCATGAGATGAAGGAGTACGTCAGCTTCATCGCCCTGCTGTTCGCGCTGTTTGTCATCAGCGGCGGCATCATGATCAGCGTGTCGCGCAAGGCCACGCCGCTGGCCAACTGCACGTTGCTGCTGCTCGGCGCGGTGATCGCCAACATCTTTGGCACCACCGGCGCGGCGATGCTGCTGATCCGCCCCTACATCCGCATCAACAAAGGCCACATCCGCCCCTACCACATCGTGTTCTTCATCTTCACGGTGGCCAACTGCGGTGGATGTCTGACACCCATCGGCGATCCCCCACTGTTCCTCGGCTACCTCAAGGGCGTGCCCTTCTGGTGGTTCCTCGAGAACGCCTGGGAGGCGTGGCTGTTGTGCCTGCTCGTGTTGATCGTCATCTTCTGGGTGTTCGAGAAAATCGACCATGGCAAAGCCGAACGCCATGATTGGGGAGAACACGACACCGGACCGGCCGTCCGCATCAACGGGATCCACAACTTCCTGTTTATCATCGTGGTATTGATTGCGGTCTTTCAGCAGTCGGTGTTCAGTGCGATCGAAGCGCTGGGCAAAGACGGCGTGACGGTCATGGAGTTGGTGTACCTGCTGTTCAGCCGCGAAGTGATGATGGTCGCCGCCGCTCTCATCTCGCGATGGGTCACGTCGATCGGCATCTACGAAAGAAACGAGTTCTCCTGGTTCCCCATCAAGGAAGTGGTCATTCTGTTCCTGGCGATCTTTTCCACCATGGTGCCCTGCCTCGAATGGCTCGACGCCAACGCCAGGAAGCTGGAAGAGGTGAAGGTCGGCGGGCAGACGGTGAACCTTGTCGCCGATCCGGGACGGTATTACTACATCACCGGCACCTTGTCAGCATTCCTCGATAACGCGCCGACGTGGGTCACGTTCTTCACCACGCAAACCGCAGCCGCCGAGAAAGAAAACCCCGAGCACCTCCAACACGTGCGAGACGCCGCGGTCCGTGTCGCCGACGGCGACCACTGGGCCGACGCGTCAGAGGAATTGGGACTCGCGCCGCCCGAGCGCCTCACGCTCGAAACCCTGATGATCCATCACGGCGACAAGGTACGATCCGGCACTGTCAGCGATAGCCAGATCAAAGCAGCCTACATGGTCGCCGACCCGGATCGGCCCATCCGACCGGGCGGCCCCCCCTTGGCCAAGTTCCTGCTCGCGATCTCACTCGCCGCGGTCTTCTTCGGCGCGTGTACCTACATCGGCAACGCCCCCAACTTCATGGTCAAGTCCATCGCCGAATCCTCCGGCATTCGCATGCCGTCATTCCTCGGTTATCTGTTCAAGTTCGCGATTCCGATCCTGCTGCCGGTCTACATCTTCGTTTGGTTCATTTTCCTGCGCTGATCCGCTCAACGGGTTGCGGCGCACTGTCCGCATCGCGCCCGGCCGCGGATGCCTCGCGCGTCCGAAACAACGCATGCCGGAACCCGATCGGACCAATGAGTTGATTGACCACAATCGCGCCCACCAGCGTGTCCCGCAGTGGCCTCGGCCAGGCCAGATCGCTCGGCATCGCGTCAACCAACAGCGTCACCAACACCAATGACACCCCCGCCTGCGCGATCATGCCCATCCACATGCGGTCGGCCCATGCCTCGCGCACACCGGCCCCCCGCATACCCAGACGCAGCCCAGCCCACGTCGCCAGCCCCCGAACCACCACTAGGCCGATCGCGATGTACCACATCGACGCAAATATCTTCACGTCAATCTGCGCCCCCGCCAAAGCAAAGAACAGGCAATACACCGGCAGACTCATCGACTCCATCGAATGAAACAGCCGCTCCGTGCCGCGCGGCCAGACGTTCCGCATCAACAGCCCCGCCGACAGCGCGATCAACAGCGGTTCAAGATGCACGTCCTGTTCGCCAACCGAGAAGTGCTGCTCGCCCAGCAGCGCAAAGAGCATGCAACATCCGATCAGAAATATGCCCAGTTGCGTGGCGACCTTCCGCGCGAACCACACCATCGCTGCCCCGCACACGCCGCCGACGAGAATCGAACCGAGCAATTGCATCGCCACCGCGAGGATGAAACCGCTCGAGACCGGCTCCGCCGGATCGACCAACCCCTTACTGAGCGCCAACACGCCGGCAAAGATCACGATCAGCAACAGATCCTTCACCACCGTGACGACGAGCGTCGTCTGGCTCAGCGGTCCCTCGGCGCGGTAGTCGCTGATCATCGCCACCGCGACCGCCGGACTGCTCGCCATCATGATCACCCCGCACAGCCCCGCGATGATCGCCGCCGTCAGCCACGTCTGATCCGCCATGAACGGCACGATCGGCTTGGCCAGCAGGACCGCCCCGAACACCGCCCCAAACAGCACCAGCAGATGCAACAGAACGATCCACGACACCGCGCGCACCTTCCCGCGAAACCACGATAGATCGATCTCGCCCCCCGCCGTCAGGGCAATCAACGCGATCGCCAGACTGCTGACGATGTGCAGCGGCGGCACCTGCGTCGCCGTGGCGTGAACCTGCGCGTCCGGCACGATCTCGAACACCGATGGTCCCACCAACAGACCAAACACGATGTAGCCGCTGATCTTCGGCTGGCGGATCTTGTCGAACAAACGCCCGGTCAGCCAACCCCCCAGCATCACGAAGCCGATATACATCGTGCCCGCCAGCGCCGTGTCGCCCCCGTGCTCCGGCCCCCACCAGAGCACCAGACTCGTCAACCCCAATAGCACGATCAGACTGCCGATCAGCTTCATGACCACGCCCCCGCCACTCCCGCCGGCCGACCACCGGAATACACCATGCGATAGAGGAACGGCGCGGCACTGCTGATCAGGCCGCTGAAGACGACGACCGCCAGCAACTGCTCGCCGCTCAGCACCCGACTCACCGCCGCGGCATTCGGCGAAAGCAGCACCGCGATGACCAGCACAATCGCCAACGGGCTCTGCCGTAGCGGCGCCGTGGGCAGGAGCGTTTGCGACCGCACGTCAAACTGCCGCTTGACCAGTCGACCGATGATGACCCACTTAATCAGCCATCGCGCCGCGAGAATCATGCCCAACACCGATAACCCCGCAACGCCGATCAGCGGGTCCGCCAGCAGCCCCGCCACGAGCATGAGCAGCATCGCCATCGGCTGTTCCGCCTCGATGATCTCGCGCTTCAGCCGCCGCGCCACGTCGCCGGGCAGGTTCACGACCACCACCCCGCAAACCATCGTTGCGAACAGCGGCGACCCGCCCAACACCAGCGCCGACCCCGCCGTGAATGACACCAGCCCCAGAAGCACGACCAGGAACTGCGACTCGGATCGCGCCGACAGCCGCATCAGCCACGCGCAAAGCAATCCACTGACGATCGCGATGGCCGGCGGCAGGATCAGCGCCGTGTACAGTCCCGCCGCACCCCCGCCCATCAGAATCTCAACGCCCAGCCCGAACACCACCAACGCGATGATCGACCCCACGCCCGACGCGCCGCGCAGCGCTCCGGCCAACCGGTGCAACGGCTCGACCGGCGTCCGCAAGCTGCGCATCTCCGGCGCCCAGCCAATCGCACAGGCGCCCATCAGCACCGCCGGCGCAACATGCCAAACCAAACCGTGCTGCGAATCGAACGCCCATAACAGCCCAAACGTCCCAGCGCTAATCAGCCCAAGCGTGATCAGCGCGTCCATCATCGCCAATCGCATCGTGCGCGGCGGCAGCAATCGCGGAAGGTTTCGGTGCGCCTGCAGACCCACCAACAGGCCGACCCAGCCCAGGCAAAAATAGACCAGTGGACTAAGCAGATCGATCTGATCGCGGCTGAACATTCCCCCCTCGATCGGCCCGTGCGGCCCGAGCAGAAACCCCGTCAGCAGCGCAATCCAGCCACCGGTGATCAACACCGCCCCGATCGGGTGCCGACGCAACGACCACAAACGCCGACTCGACGCGACGAACGCCAGCACCACCAGAATGGCCAATCCCGTCAACAGTTGCATGCGCGATCCATTACCTCTAACCGGTCGGACATGTCGTCATTGCCATGCCGGCGCCGCTAGTGACGAATGCCTCGGAACTGATCGACCGGCACCGTGAAACAAACCGCCGAGTTGGATTGCTCCAATGCGCCGACCAGTTCTTCGATCAGTCCGAACACCTGATCGATCAGCGCCTCGGGCATCACCGACAGCACCATGCGGCTGCCCGTGCTCTCGGGGAATAGACTCGCCAAACCCGCGAACATCGGCATCTCCTGCCGAACGATCTGGCCCATGCCGCGCGATTCAATCACCGTCGCGCCCTGCACGCCCAGATCCAAATAGCCGGTGATCAGGTCATCGATCAATTCCGGTTGATCCAGAATCACCACCATCAGTTTCATCGCGGAATCGCTCATCGGTTCAGACATGACGCTGGTCCTCCTCGATGAGTAGGCGGTACAGATCCGCATCATCAGTCGCCAGCCGCAGTCGATCCGCTCCACCGGCATGGCAGATGCGTGCCAGCCGGGCCAGCGTCCGCACGTGCAGCCAACCCGCGTCCGGCGGGCCGACCAGCACAAACACCACGTCACATCGCTCATGGCGGACGGTGTCGAATTCGACTGCCTCCCCAAGCAACACGACCGCCACGTGACTTTCCGTCACGCCCTCCGCGATGGCATGAGGAAACGCGACCCCCTCCGGCGTACTCGTCGGGCGCTGCCGCTCTCGCGCCGTCAGCGCCGCCAGCAGCGCCGCCGCATCGCCGCCGACGGTCTGTGCGATCCGCTCGGCCAGCTCAGCCAGCAGCGCTTCGCACGAACCCGCACCGTCCATCACCCACGTGAGTTCCGCCGCCACATAGGATTGAAGTTTCATGACGTGTCTATCCGTTTCCGATGTGCACGAACAGCCCTCAGCGCCCCGCCGTCGCGACCAACTGTACCGCCTGCCGAATCGCCGCCTTCAGACTGGACGGATCAGCACAGTTCTGCCCAACGATATCAAACGCCGTGCCGTGATCCGGGCTCGTCCGCACGATCGAAAGCCCCAGCGTCACGTTTACCGCGTCTTCAAAACCCAACAGCTTCACGGGAATCAACCCCTGATCATGGTACATCGCGACGACCAGGTCGTACTTGCCCTTCACCGCATCAACGAACAGTGTGTCCGCCGGGAACGGGCCGGACACCTCGATCCCCAGCTCGCGCGCCGCCACGATGGCCGGCTCGATCAACCGGGTTTCCTCATCGCCGAACATCCCGTTCTCTGACGCATGTGGATTCATGCCACACACCGCGATGCGCGGCCGGGGGATGCCCAAACGCACACACGCCTGATGTCCCAGATCGATCGGATCGAACACCCGACCAATCGTCAGCTTGTCCCGCAACTCCAGCAGGCCGATGTGGATCGTCGCCAGCGCCACGCGCAGCTTCGGGCTGATGAACATCATCACCGACCGCTTGGCGTTGGTCACACGTGTCAGATACTCAGTATGCCCCGGGAAGCGGATGCCCGCCATCCGCCACGATTCCTTGGAGATCGGTGCCGTGACGATCGCATCCAGTCGCCCTTGCTCCCCGGCCGGCTTCATCGCCGCTTCCGTCGCATCCCGCAAAAACGCCAGCGAGGCCTGCCCCCCCTGCCCCGTCGGACGATGCACGACCTGCCCGAGGATCGAATACTCGTCGTAGTCCAGCACGACCACATCGTGCCCCAGATCGAACCTCGCCCGCGGGCTGTCGTGCTGAAGCCGCCACCAGAACGGATCCACCTCCGCCTGGTCGGCCGCGTAGGCCATCAGCTCGTTCATCCCGTAGACCACAAACCGCGCCAGATTCCGCACCGCCGGGTCGGCCAGTGCCTTGACCACGATCTCCGGTCCAATCCCCGACGGATCACCCATCGTGATACCGATGACCGGCCGATGGGATTCGGCCGCCTCGGAGGATTCACCTTGGGGTTCGGGCGCATCGAGCATTCATTCATCGTATGCCCAACCCACGCACGTGAACAGATTCGCCGTCACGATCCTGGCAATTCACCCCTGAGGCGTTGGCATCGACCCATTGGGCGGTTAACCTTTCAACCATGTCCCAACTGACGATCAAGGGCGGGCGCGTGATCGATCCCGCCGCCGACCTCGATGAACTCACCGATGTCGTGCTCAACGACGGTCGCGTCGAGCGCATCGGCCGTGTCAGCAAACCCACTGGCAACGTGATCAAGGCAAATGGCTGCATCGTCAGCCCCGGCCTCATCGACATTCACGTGCATTTCCGTGAGCCCGGCGAAGAAGACAAGGAAACCATCGCCACCGGCGCCGCCGCCGCCGTCAATGGTGGGTTCACCAGCGTCTGCTGCATGCCCAACACCGCGCCCGCGCTGGATGACGACGGCCGCATCGAGTTCGTCTACCGTCAGGCCGCCCGCGCCGCGCTGTGCAATGTTTATCCCGTCGGCGCCATCACCAAGGGGCGCCAAGGCGCGGAACTCGCCGAGATCGCCCTGATGGCCCAGAGCGGCGCCGTGGCGTTCTCCGACGACGGCTGCGCCGTCGCCTCCGCCGGTGTGATGGCCAAAGCGCTCGATTACGTCAAGATGACCCGCCGACCCATCATGCAGCATTGCGAAGAACCCACGCTCACCGACGGCGCCGCGATGAACGCGGGCGTCCTGGCCACTGAACTGGGCCTCGGCGGCTGGCCCGCCGTCGCCGAGGAACTGATCATCCAGCGCGACCTGATGCTCAATCAGTCACGCGCATGTGCCTATCACGTCCAGCACGTGACCACCGGAAACGGCGTGGACATCGTCCGCCGCGCCCGACGGGCTGGACAACCCGTCACCGCCGAGGCCTCGCCGCACCATATGCTGCTCACCGAAGAGACCTGTGCCGACTACAACCCCCAATTCAAAGTCAACCCGCCGTTACGCACGCCGGAAGACATCGCCGCGATCCGCGAGGGCATCAAGGACGGCACCATCACGATTCTCGCCACCGATCACGCCCCGCATACCGTCGAAGAAAAGAAACTGGAGTTCGCCCTCGCCTCCTTCGGACTCATGGGCATCGAGTGCGCCCTGCCGCTCTACGCCAAGGCCCTGATCGAAACCGACACCATCGACTGGCCGCACATGATCGCGATGATGACCGCGAATCCCGCCACGCTCTGCCAACTCGTCGGCAAAGGCACGCTCGTCGAAGGCGCCGACGCTGACGTCACGGTGATCGACCCCAACGATGCTTGGACCGTCGACGTCAACCAGTTTGAAAGCCGTTCGCGCAACTGTCCATTTGACGGATGGGACGTCACCGGCCGCGCCGTCGCCACCATCGTCAGTGGTCAGATCAAGATGCTGCGGGATGACCAACGACTCGCCCGCGCCTGATCGGCTCGCATCCTCCCAGATCACTCGTCAGCTTCAGCCTCAACGGGCGCCGCCGCCGGATCGATCGTGGTCTCCGCCGCCGCGGGTTGTGACGTAGCGCCCGGCGCGGGCTGCGTCGTCGCGGGCCGACTCATCACAGGTTGACTCGTTGCCGGTTGCGTCGTTGCCGGTTGACTCGTTGCCGGCTGGCTTGTCGCCGGCTGCGTCGCCGCGGGATCCAGTTGGCCAAGCGCCGTGAATACCGCCGGCGCCAGCGACGCCTTGGGATGTGCCTTCAGATACCGCTTCAACAGCGGCATCGACTGTTCCCGCTGCTTGTCCAGCGGCAGGCCCGAGTCCTTGATGTCGTTCAGATTCGCCACCAACAGCCAGTAATCGCCCACCGCCTGGGCTTCGGGCTCGTCCATCGCCTTGGCGCGACGGGCCGCGCCGCGCAATCGCTTCCATTGCATTTCAACTTCGATGAGTCCCGCGTTGTTCGTCAGATTATTGTTGAATCCCTGCATCTGAATGTTCAGCAGGCTCAGACGCAGCGGGCCGTCCGGCGTCAACTCAACCATGCGGCTGCAATCGGCAATAAGCTGATCGATCCGCCGCACCTGTTCAGATCCACGAAGCCCAAACACCGACTCGCTCAGTGCCCGCTCGATCCGCTTCATCAGCTTCTGACGCTCGGTCAACTTCAACGGCTGCGTCGTCGCGGCCGGCGGTGCCCGCTTGATCCGTTCGGTCGTGGCAGGCGGCCCGACGAGCGATTCGGAAGCACTCGGATCAACCTCCGTTTCCTCAATCGCTGCCGGATCCTCGGTCGCCGGCTGTGTCGTCGCCGTCACCGCCGGCGCATCGACATCCGGGTCAGCCACCGTCACCGCCGCGACGACCCCCACCGCACCGATCACCAGAATGGGTCCAATCCGTCTAACCATTGCTCAATCTCGCTCGATCATAGCACGCGTCCCCGCTCGGGCAACGACCCGATAAATCCCCGGGCCGTTCCGCGGGTACAATGCCTTAGACGGTCTTGGCCCCGCTCGGGTTCCCCCGTTTTCTTGACAGCTTCTGCACCCCGCGACGCCGACCGCAACATCACGGAAGATACCGCCATGACCACCGCACGGACGCGACCCCAACGATTCGACGTACCCGCCGACGACGTGCCCCGCCTCTTCGATCGCCTCCCCCCCCACTCCATCGAAGCCGAGATCAGCCTCCTGGGGTCCATGATCCTCGACTGGCGCATCATCGGCGATGTGCTAAACATCGTCCGCAGCGGCGGCGATTTCTACAAGCCCGCCCATGCCGCGCTCTACGAGACCATGCTCCAACTCTACGACGAGCAGGGATCGATGGACAACGTGCAATTGATCGAGCGGCTCCGCACGATGGAATTGCTCGCAAAGGTCGGCGGCTCAGACTATCTGATCGAACTGGCCGAATCCGTCCCCGTCCCCGACCACGCCCCCCACTACGCTCGGATCGTGCGCGACTACGCCAAACGCCGACAATTGATCAACGCCGCCGGCGGAATCCTGCGCAACGCCTATGAATCCGAGGATCCCTCCGATGAGGTCGTCGACCGGGCTGAGCAGGAAATCTTCAAGATCGCCGAAACCGGCGGCGAGAACGAACCGTCGAAACTCTCCGAACTCGTGCAGAATACGTTCGAGCAGTTTGAGCGCCGACACCG
Organism: Planctomycetaceae bacterium; assembly: GCA_002685935.1. Classification (GTDB taxonomy): domain Bacteria; phylum Planctomycetota; class Phycisphaerae; order Phycisphaerales; family Zrk34. The sequence goes on from NYZD01000169.1 coordinate 16,673, forward strand.
CGAGGGCGGCACGCTCACCGGCATCTCTACCGGCTATCACAAGCTCGACGAAACCCTCAGCGGCCTCCAACGCGGCGAGATGATCGTCATCGCCGCCCGCCCCTCCATGGGCAAGACGGCCCTGGCCCTCAACATCGCTGAATACATCTCCATCGACTCCGCCGGCGGTTCCGGCATCCCCGTCGCCGTCTTCAGCATGGAAATGGGCAAACAAGCCTTGGCCGAACGCCTGCTCTGTTCCCGCACCGGCGTCGACATGCAGCGGTTCCGACGCAACATGGTGCGCAACGATGAAATCCCCGTCCTCCAGAAAGTCGCCGACGAACTGACCCATTCCCCGATGTACATCGACGACACGCCGGGACTGTCGATCGTCCAGCTCCGCGCCAAAGCCCGGCGGCTGGCCGCGCAACACGACGTCGACGCCGTGTTCATCGACTACCTGCAGTTGATGAGCAATCCCGGTTCTGAAAGTCGACAGCAGGAAGTCAGCGAGATCAGCCGCGGCATCAAGGCCCTGGCCCGCGAACTGAACATCCCCGTCATCGTCCTGTCCCAGTTGAACCGCAATCCCGAAGGCCGCGAGTCCAAGACCCCCATGCTATCGGACCTCCGTGAATCAGGCAGTATCGAACAGGACGCCGACGTCGTGATGATGCTCCATCGCGAAGCCTACTACCACATCGCCGACCAGGACTGGGCCGAGCAGAACCCCGACCGCGCCAATGTCGCCGACCTCATCATCGCCAAACAGCGCAACGGCCCCACCGGCACGATCAAACTCCACTTCGACGCCCCGACCACGCGCTTCAACAACCCGTCATTCGAAGAAGAGAATCTGTCGCAATGACCCGCCACGCTTCGTCACGTCCCCTCCAATCGCCTACACTGTGCGGCGATGAGCCGAATCATCCTCATATCACACGCGGCCAAACCACCCGTCGCCGAGACCCTCAAAACGTTTCGGCCCTGGCTCGCCCAGCGCGCCGAGATCATCGCCGACCTCTCCGCCGTCAGTGACGAGCCCATCGACGTCGGCCAGGCCGACCTCGCCGTGGTCCTCGGCGGCGACGGCGCCATGCTCTCGCAGGCTCGTCGGCTCGCAGAAATCGACGTCCCCCTCGTCGGCATCAACTTCGGCAAGCTCGGCTTCCTCGCCGAGTTCACCGTCGACGAAGTCAAGGAGCACTGGGACGACCTGCTCAGCGGACGGTACAAGATCTCAGAGCGTGTGATGATCGAAGCCGGCGTCTATGCCGACGGTGACGCGGAACCGAGATTCCGATCACTGGCCATGAACGATTGCGTGATCACCGCCGGCCCGCCCTATCGCATGATCGATCTGCAGCTCACCGTTAATCCAAAGCGCTGGGCCGGCCACGGCACCGTCTTCAGCGGTGACGGCGTGATCGTCGCCACCCCCACCGGATCGACCGCTTACAACCTGTCATCCGGCGGGCCCATCATCGCCCCCGACGTCAACGCACTGGTCATCACCCCCATGTGCCCGCACTCACTGTCGTTTCGCCCGATCGTCGTGCGCGGTGACGATGAAATCCACATCGACATGCTCGAAGCCAACGTCGGCACCACCCTCGTGATCGACGGCCAGCACCCCATCCCGCTCGAAAAAGGATCGACCGTCCGCATCCATGCCTTTTCACGCCGCGTCAAGCTCGTAACCAATCCGGATCTGGGGTATTGGCAGATGCTGGCCAAAAAACTCCACTGGGCCGCCCGACCCCGGGGCACCGGCTCGCCGTAGGCCTCCCATCGGCCATATAATTGCCCTCGATGTTAACCCGCCGACTCATCCCCTGTCTCGATGTCAACGAAGGCCGCGTCGTCAAGGGCGTCAACTTCGTGAACCTGCGCGATGCAGGCGATCCCGTCGAAGTCGCCGCCCGCTATGAACAGCAGGGCGCCGACGAACTGGTCTTTCTGGATATCACCGCCTCACACGAACAGCGCGACATCATGCTCGACGTCGTCCGTCGCGTCGCCGAGCAACTGTTCATGCCCTTTACCGTCGGCGGCGGCATCCGGACCATCGACGATGTCACCCGACTGATTCAGGCCGGCGCCGAGAAAGTCTCCATCAACACCGCCGCGGTGCTCACGCCCGAGATCATCACCCAGACCGCCGAGCGATTCGGACGGTGCGCCACCGTCGTCAACATCGATCCCAAACGCATCACCCGCGACGACAAGGTCGTCTTCGAGGTCCACACCCACGGCGGCCGAAAAACCACCGGCCTCGAAGCTGTACAATGGGCCCGCCGCGTCGTGGAACTCGGAGCCGGCGAAATCGTTTTGACCAGTATGGATGCCGACGGCACCAAAGACGGCTACGATTTGGAGATCACCCGCCTCGTCACCGCCGCGGTGGATGTGCCGGTCGTTGCCTCAGGCGGCTGCGGCGGGCCGGAGCATATGTTCGACGCCCTCAAACCGCTGGCCGATGGCGGTGGCGGCGCCGACGCCGCCCTCGTTGCCAGTATCTTCCACTATGGCCAATACACCGTCGATCAATGCAAATCGTACCTCGCCGACCGCAACATCCCCGTTCGTTGGCCCGGTGCGACCGCCGCATGATCACCCCTCGTCCCCTTGACCAGATTCCGTGGAGCACACCCCGCGATGGCCACCAGCAAAGAAGTTGAACATGCGATGGACGACATGCCCATCTCGACCTCACGCACCGCGCACTTTGAAGATTCCCCGCTGCGCAAGTATTTCGAGATGGCCATCAAGCACGAAGCGACCGACCTGCACGTCAAGCCCGATGCCAAGCCCAAGCTCCGCATTCGAACCGAACTCAAGAGCATCGAGGCCGAGCCGTTCACCACCGAGGCCTTCGAGAAAATCATCGAAAGCTTTCTCAACGAAGCGCACTACGCGCATTTTCAATCGCACGGATACATCGACATGGCTTACGATTTCGATGAGCGCAATCGATTCCGCGTCAACGTATTCCGCGCTCGGGGCAAGATCGGGCTCGCCGCCCGCCGCATCGGCGACAAGATCCTCAGCTACGAACAACTCATGCTGCCCCCCGTCCTCGCACAGATCGCCGAGAAGAAGCAGGGACTCGTGCTCATGGCCGGCATCACCGGCAGTGGTAAATCCACGACCATCGCCTCGATGATCCAACAGGTCAATGAGCAGCGCCCCTGCCACATCATCACCCTTGAGGACCCCATCGAATTCCTGTTTGAAGATGCCAAGGCCATCGTCAGCCAGCGCGAGATCGGAGTCGACGTTCATTCCTGGGCCGAAGCCCTCCGATCCATGGTCCGGGAAGACCCCGATGTCGTCCTCGTCGGCGAAATGCGCGACCACGACACCTTTGAGGCCGGCCTGCACGCCGCGGAAACCGGACACCTCGTGTTCGGCACCGTCCACGCCTCCAGCGCCCCGCAGGTCTTCGCTCGAATCTACGATCTGTTTGAGGAATCCGAACGCGATCCCATTCGCAACATGCTCGCGTTCAACCTCAACGCCGTCATCTATCAGCAGCTGCTCGCCACCCTCAGGGATGACGTCGGTCGCGTCCCCGCCGTCGAGATCCTGATCAACAACACCATCGTGTCCCGCTATATCCTCGAGGGTCGGGACGGCGAACTCAGCGAAGTGATTCGATCCGCCCCCCATGAAGGCATGGTCGATTTCAACACCTGTCTTGTGGAATTGGTGCAGAAAGAGTACATTCGGCCGCAGATGGCGATTGACGCGTCACACAATCCCGATGAACTGCGCATGCTCCTCAAGGGCTTCCGTACCTCATCCGGATGATGCCTCACCCGCCCGACCACGCTCACGAGTCAACTGGGAATCTAATTGGCACATGTCACTGACGCTTTCGGCCCATGCCGTGGTTCTGATGAGCATTGCCAAGCCCATCGTCCTCTTCCTGGTCGTGCTTGCGTGGGGACGCTGGGCCACCATCCTCGATAAAGACGCCGATTTCTACCGCCAAAACCGCCGGATGTGGAACCTCGCCCACATCGCCACCGCCGCCCTCGCCTTCTGGCTGTGCATCTGGATTGTCCCCTGGTTCTGGATCGGACTGCCCATCGCTCTGGTGATGATCATCAGCACCAGCGTCGCCTACGCTATCGTCCGCAACAAATCCGTGCCCTCCAACAGTCGGTGGACGCTGTCGATGGACTTCATCCAACGCTGGATCCTCGATCAGGAAGTCAGAAAGGCCGAACGCGAGGCCTCGATGCGCCTCATCGTCACCCATCGCACCGGCTCCAAGGAACTTCAGCCCGTGCCCCTGCACGACGATCCCCACTACGAAGCACATGTCGAATGTGAAAAACAGATCGACATGATGCTCACCCGCCACGCCCAGCGGCTGGAGTTGTCCGGCACCAGCACCGAGTTCACGACCAAGATCGTCGTCGACGGCGTCGCCTATCCCATGCCCGACGTCGCCGTCGAAACCGGCATGGACATGATCGACTACTTCAAAATTCAGACCGGACTCGATATCGAGGAACGACGCAAACGCCAGTATGGCGCCTGCGAAATCGACGCCGGCGAACTGGGCAATCACGTCCTCGAGGTCAGAACCGCCGGCTCCACCCGCGGACTCACCTGTACCATCGACCTCGACCGCTCCGCCGACCAGCTTGACATCCCCCTCGACAAGCTCGGACTGATCGACAGCCAGATGCAGCAGCTTCGACCCGCGCTCGAAACCCTCAAGGGGATGGTGCTCGTCGGATGTCCGCCGGGCCAGGGACGGACCACCACCCTCTACGCCCTGACCGAGTCACACGACCCCTACACGATGGATATCCACACCATCGAGAACTCCGAGGAAAGACCCCTCGAGGGCGTCACCCAACACCTCATCGAAGATGAACCCGTCGCCAAGATGGTCCGCACGCGATTGCTCCGCGAGCCGGCCGTCTTGATGGTGTCCAACGTCGGCGACGAGGCCACCGCCAAACTGCTGGCCGACGCTGCCGCCGACGGCAAACGCATCTACGCCGGCATTCGCGCCGACAACACCTTCCAGGCCCTGCGCATCTGGCTCAAGGCCGTCAGTGACCCACGCAAAGTCAGTGAAGGGCTGACCGCCGTCATCTCCCAACGGCTGATTCGCAAGCTCTGCACCACCTGCCGCCAGGGATTCAAACCCGATCCCGCGGCCCTCACGAAACTCAACCTGCCGCCCGACCGCGTCCAGCAATTGTTCAAGTCCACCGGCATGGTGCTGGTGCGGAATAAGGAAGCAACCTGCCCGGCGTGCCACGGCATTGGCTACATCGGTCGTGCCGCGGTCTTCGAGGTCATGGTGATTGATGACGAATCCCGAAAATACATCGCCGCCAACGATATGGAAACTCTACGCAAGCACCTGCGCCGCAACAAAATGCTCTGGCTGCAGGATGCGTCGCTGGCCAACGTCGTCGTCGGCCTGACCAGCATTAACGAGGTCATGCGCGTGCTCGGCTCCAAGGACGCCGGCGACAGCACCGCGCCCAAACCAGCAGACCCCGCGCCCTCCGACTCCGCAGCGCCGGACGCCGATTCGAAGACGTAACTCATGGCCATCAACATCGTTGTCATCCTGTTCATCGGTGTCCACGCTTACTGGTTCTCGATCCAGGGCCTGTTCAGCGCCGCGATGCATCTGCTGATTCTCATCATCGCCGGCAGTTTGGCGTTCGCCGTCTGGGAGCCCCTCACCGTCGGTCTGCTGCTTGACCTGCTGCCCGAACATGCCTGGGGGATCGGATTGCTACTCCCGCTGGCCGTACTCCTGATCCTGCTGCGCATCGCCGCCGACAAGCTCGTGCCCGGCAACGTGCGCTACGAGAATCTCACCAGCATGCTCGCAGGCGGCGCCGCCGGGGCCGTCAGCGGAATCCTGACCGTCGGACTGCTCGTCATCGCCCTGCCCATGGCTGGCGTCCCGGAATTCGGCATCCCCGACCTCGCCGGATATCAGCCCTACCGCCCCGGACCCAACGGCGCCCCCGAACGCGCCAATCGCCTCCGGCTGCCCGCCGACGACATGGCCGCCGCCGTGTTCACCCACCTCAGTCAAAACTCCATGGTGCCCTGGTCACGTCAGGCCTTGAGCCGATACCACCCCGACCTCGTGCGCGAGGCCGGTGGTTTCCACTATGCCATGCAGGCCGACCGCTACGGCCTCCGCGCCATTCGCGATGAGAACATCACCGTCGAAGATGTTCAACTCATCGAAACCATGCCATCGATGGACATGCCGGAGATGCCCGACATCCCGGAAATGCCCGAGACGCCGGAACTGCCCGACCTGACCGGCTGCGCAATCGTGGCCACCACCATTCACAGCGATACCAGTTCGTTTAACACCCTTGACGGCAGATTCCGCGCCGCTCCGCATCAGGTGAAGCTGCTGTGCGAATCAGATGACGGGCTGGTGTCGGTCTTCCCGTTCATGTGCATGCCCCAAGGGCCCATCCCCGTCAGTTTCGAGCAGCCCGGACAGTTCGTCTTTTCCGCCGCTCAGGTAGACGCCGCAACGTTTGACTGGGTGTTTAGACTGCCCGAAGGCGCGACGCCCGTCTACCTCGTCGTCAAGCAGCTTCGACTTGAGTTGCCGCAGGCCACGGTCGCCGATGAACAGTTCATCAAAGAAATGCAGAAGGCCTTCGAGACCTCCATGAAGGAGTTGCAGGAATCCCTGCAGAGCGGGGACGGGGAGGCCGACCGGCCAATCGGACCCACCACGCTCGATACCGGCGAATTCCATATCGAGCCGATCGCCGGCGCCGTCACCGGCGCCGAGCCGGGCAAGGGACGATTCAGCAATCGACTGCCATTCGGGATCAGCCGCAACCAGCTCAATCAGTTCGGGCAAGTCCGAATCACCCAGGATGGCGCCTGGCAGTCCGGCACCGCCAAAGGACTCCAGCCCCCTCCCACCCGCGCCGGGCTCAGCAACCGAGTCGACACCATTGACCACGAGTCAGGCACTCAGATCCTCCAGGTCGAGCTCTTGAAGGATCAGGCCGACAGTTGGCTCGGGCGCGCCCATGCCGCGGCCATTACCAAAACACATAAACCGTTGGTCAAAGTCGATGGGCAGAATCTGGTCGCCATCGGGTGGGCCCGCTATGTGCCCGACAGCAGCATGACGTTGAGCATCCGGGACCCCAGCACGGGAACCCTCACCCTCGAGCAGCTCGGCATCCACAGTATGAAACCCGATGAGCGACTCATCCTCTTCTTCCAGGTCCCCAGCGGCGCCATCGTCTCGACCCTGAATCTGGATTCCATCGAGATCGGGCGCATCGACCGGACCCCGTGATCGTGGCCCATTCGACCGTCACGCGTCACCAACCCATCCCACGGACCCGGCCCACTGATCCACTTTGCTGATCCCCCTTTGTGCCCCCGCCGACCCATCAGATCCCCAGCATCCGCTCCACATAGTGAATATCCACGTCCGCGCTCACGAAATTCGCATCCGACAGCAGGCGCTGGTGCAGCGGAATCGTCGTCTTGATCGGCTCGATCACAAATTCCCCCACCGCCCGCCGGCATGACGCGATCGCTTCGGCCCGCGTCGGCTGATGCACGATTAACTTGCCGATCAGTGAATCGTAGTTCGGCGGAATCACGTGCCCGCTGCGGCAGTGCGTCTCCACACGCACGCCCGGCCCCCCCGGCACCACGAACTGATCGATCCGACCCGGCTGAGGCGTGAACCCGTTCTCCGAATCCTCCGCGTTCACCCGCACCTCGATCGCGTGGCCGCTGCACTTGATGTCGCTCTGCTTCAGCCCCAGCGGCTCACCCGCCGCCGCGCGAATCTGCAGCTTCACGATATCCAGACCCGTAATCATCTCCGTCACCGGATGCTCCACCTGCACGCGCGTGTTAACCTCAAGCAGGTAGAAATCCTGATCGTCGTCCACCAGGAACTCGACCGTCCCCACCGAATCATACTTCGCCGCCTTGATCAGCCGCACCGCCGCCTTGCACAACTCGGCCCGCGTCTCCGCACTCAGCACCGGGCACGGCGCTTCCTCGATCAGCTTCTGGTGCCGCCGCTGCATCGTGCAGTCACGCTCGAACAGATGCACCGCCGCGCCGTGCTGATCCGCCGCGATCTGCACCTCCACGTGCCGGGCCGTCTCCAGGTATCGCTCCACGTAGATGCTGCCGTCCCCGAACGCCGTTTCCGCCTCGGCCATCGCATTCTTCAACCCGCTGCGCAGCGCCATGTCATTGTGGGCCACACGCATCCCGCGCCCGCCCCCGCCCGCCGCCGCCTTGAGCATCACCGGATACCCGATGTCGCGCGCGATGCGAACCGCCTCGTCTTCCGATTCGATCGCCCGGCGCGAGCCGGGAATCGTCGGCACTCGCTGCTTGATCGCCAATTGCTTGCACTGCACCTTGTCCCCGAGCAGCGACATCGCTTCCACATTCGGGCCGATGAATTGAATCTTGCAGGACTGGCAGATCTCCACGAAGTGGCTGTTCTCGGCAAGAAACCCGTAACCCGGGTGGATCGCGTCCACGTTCGTCACTTCCGCCGCCGCGATGATCGACGCGATATTCAGATAGCTCGCAGCCGGCGCCGCCGGTCCGATGCAGATCGCCTCGTCAGCCAGCGACAAATACCCCGCATCGCGATCGGCCTGCGAATACACCGCCACCGTCTCAATACCCATTTCGCGTGCCGCGCGAATGATCCGCAGCGCGATCTCACCTCGGTTCGCTATGAGGATGCGACTAAACATGGGCACGTCTTTCGCTATCCGGGCTTCGGCGCCCGAAGATGGTCCCGATCGATCTCACATGCCACTGCCAATCCAACGCCAACTGCGTCCCAACGCCGACCCCGAATCATCCCGGCCGCACCAGGAACAACGCCTCGCCAAACTCCACGACCTGCCCGTTGCTCACCAGCGCCCTTTCGATCGTCCCGGACGCTTCAGACTTGATCTCGTTAAACACCTTCATCGCTTCGATCACGCACACCACAGTGTCCGCTCCGACCGACGCGCCGACCGCGACGAACGGATCGGCATCCGGGCTGGCCGCGGAGTAGAACGTCCCCACCATCGGGCTGGTGATCTCCACCAGCCCGTCAATCGAGTCCGAAGCCGACCCGGCATCAGCCGCGACCGCCGGGACAACGGGCGCCGGCCCAGCCACCGCCGGCGCCGCGACGACCGCCCCTTGGCTCGCACCACGCTTCAGCGCCACTTCTTCGTCCTTGTCTCGTATCACAAGCTCACTGAGGTCGTGATCCTCCATCAGCTTGACCAGATCCTTGAGCTTCCGCATCTCAATCATGTCCGCTGGTATCCTCTATGGCGATGGCTGCCGCATCGCCGGCGGCGGACACTGAGGCCGGGCCCGCCGCAACTTTTGTCGTCACACGCCCTTAAATGATCGCCGAATCCAGGTCTCTCGGCAAGGAACTGAGCACGCGGCGGCCCGTCGCCGTCACCAACACGTCATCCTCGATCCGTATCCCCCCCACCCCCGGCAGATAAATCCCTGGCTCCACCGTCACCACGTGCCCCGGGGCCAGCTTCCCCTTCCCACGCGGCGACAGAGACGGCTCCTCGTGAATCTCCAGACCGATCCCATGACCCAATCCATGTCCGAACTGCTCGCCGTATCCCGCATCGTCGATGATCCGCCGCGCCGCGGCATCAACATCCTTCATCCGCACGCCCGGCCTGATCGCCGAAATCGCCGCGTGTTGCGCCGCAAGGACGATCAGGTAAATCTCGCGCAGCTTCGGCGCCATCCGCCCCCGCGACACGACCCGCGTCAGATCTGAACAATACCCCTCCACCTTCGCCCCGAAATCGAACAACACCAGCCCCCCGCGACACAGCTTCGTATCCCCCGGCACCGCATGAGGCAGCGAGCTGTTGGCATCGAACGCCACGATCGTCTCGAAACTGGGCCCATCTGCCCCCATCTCACGCATGAGATGGTCCAGCCGCGCCGCCACCGCCCGCTCCGTGACCCCGGTCTTCAACTCTCCGACCACCACCTCGTACGCTTCCTGCTGAATGCGAATCGCGCGGCGAATATGCCTCAGTTCCTGATCGTCCTTGACCGTCCTTTGATCCAACAGCCAGTCCACCGTCGACTTGAATCGGCGCTGGCCCAATCGCTTGACCAGGACATCATGTTGACGCAGCGTCGTGTGACCGGCCTGAATGCCGATCCGGCGCAACCGCCGATCTCGGACCATCGGCTCCAGCGCGTCGATCAACAGCCCGCGACGCATCACCGTCGGCAGGTACGGACACGTGACCGCCAGTTCCTCTTCAAATCGCGAATCGCTGATCACGATCGCCGTGCGCCCCAGCACCATCAGCCAACTGTCATCGCCCCGAAATCCCGTCAGATATCGAATATCCACCGTGTTGGTGACCAACATCGCGTCCACCTTCCCGCGACGCATGCGGCGACGAAACGCGCTTAGGCGAGCGCGCAAATGGCGCGGCCACGCCCGACGATTGACGGCAGATCGACTCATGGACGGAGATTATAACCGGCATCGCCCCGCATACCGATCACACCATTACCGGACGGTCGACCCCATCCGCATCACCACCAGCCCGCAGATCCCCCCTGGCCCTCACGCAGTCCGACCGGCTGATCAAGCACTTCCTTGAGAATCAGCGCCTTGCGCAGATCATCTCTGCTCAATGCCGCCAGACTGCCGACCCAGTCCCCGGCCGAAGGCGTCCCCACGCGCGTCGCCTCAGCGTCGACCGGCGTCGGCTCGGCGGCCAACTCCCCAACGCGGTGCTCCTGCAGGCGACCCACTTCGCGTTGCTGATCCGCCACGCGCTGCGGGGCTTTCGCGTGCACCGATTGCCGACTTGATGGCCGCCCCTCGCCCTTCTCCGCCTGGCGACGCTGTGACGCCGCACGCGCCCGCCGAAGACGCTCACGCTGCACGTCACCGCCGGACTCGGCCGCGGGTGCCTTCGGCGCCCTGGCTTGCACTGACGACGGCTGCGGACGCTCTGGGCTACGCACCGGCCGACGCGGAGCTCGCTCCGCCGGCTTCGGCCGCGACGCGGGCGCCGGTGCTGGGGCGGCCCGCGTCGCCGGGCGGCTCGTCGGCCGCTCCGGTTGCCCGGTGCCCTCGCCCCCGCTCTGACGCTGCCGAGCCAACTCCTGAAGCTGTCGGCGGCGCTGCTCAGCCAACTCCTGAAGTCGTTCCGCCGTGCTCCCGCCCTCGCGCGGCGATGACTTCTTTGATTCCTCGTTCGACTCCGCCTTCTTCTTCACCAGCGCGCCGATCGCGCTGATCGCCAGAACCACAAGGATGAAGATCCACTGACTGTCAGCAAGCGTCAGCACAAAACCATTCATGGAACCGCTCCACAACCCGACAATACCACCATCTTACGCGCCATCCGGCGCCGGCGGCAAGCGCACGTCAAATACCGGCCGAACCGATGCCCCCGTCCCCGCCTCATCCCCATCCCCCTCGACCATCACCGCGCGAATGCTCACCTGATAGATCGGCTCCAGCACCTCCGGCGTCAACACCACGTCCCACGACCCCCCGGCCACGATCCGACCCCCTTCCATCACCCACACCTCATCGGCATACCGAGCCGCCAGATTCAGATCGTGCATCACCATCACCACCGCCAACCCGCCCACCGCCAGTCGGCGCACATGCGCCATCAGACGGTGCACGTGGGCCGGATCCATCGCGCTGGTCGGCTCATCAAGCAACATCACGCGCCCCGCCCCCGCCGACTGGGCGATCGCGCGCGCCAGCAGGACCCGCTGCTGTTGCCCCACGCTCAACTCGGTATACGGGCGATGCCCCAGATCGGCCAGATCACAATCCTCTAACGCCGACTCAACCGCCTGATCGTCCGGCTGAAGCGCGAATCGACCCAACGCCACCACCTGCCGCACCGAAAACGCGAAGTTCACCGATGAACGCTGGGGCACGTAAGACATCGTCGACGCGCGCGCTCTGCCGCCCACACGCCGCGCGGGACGCCCACCAAGCCGGACGCGGCCGCGCCACGGACGCAACAGACCGAGCATCAGCTTCACCAGCGTCGTCTTGCCCGACGCGTTGGGGCCGATCAGGGCGTGCACGCGGCCGGCCTGCACCGGGACGCTCACCTCCTGCACCACCGGCACCCCGCGCGCGTAA
>NYZD01000170.1 GCA_002685935.1 Planctomycetaceae bacterium
CAATGTGCCAAGAATAGCGGAAAGCCCTTGTTTTGCAGGCCCAAACGCCTCAGAATTATATCACATCTGAGGAATCATCTGGGAAATGCGGGTTAAAAGATGTGCGGGGTGCTTGAGTTGCCTGATGGGCCGTGGGGACGCTGAAATTGGATGCGAATCTTTGAATAAATGCTTGACCGGCGTTGGGTTAATCCAGTAGAATTAGGACTGGATTTCGGTGGGGAAAAGACGATCACACATGTTCCGCGGGGGTGTACGTCCGCCAGCTGCGTGAAGCGCTGGTTGGTTGCTTGGGCGTCGTTACGTTGTGTGTCCACGCCGTGCGAGGATGTCATCGCTCGGTCGGGTGACGGACCGTTGGGAGGAGCGGCCGGATTGGACCTTGGCGTCAATCCGGTTGAGTAAATCGAGGTTTGGACTGTGAGAAAAGCGGGCGGTCGTTGGGTTGTGTTGCTGGTCGCGGTTGTGGCCATCTTGATTGCGTGCCCGGACGCAAGTGCGCAGACGGTTTACACGCCGACGCTTTTCGCGGGGTCGGCCGATGTGAATCCACGGGACTCGCCGGCGAATCGCGTGGACGCGAACACGGCGGAATCACCGTTCGCGGGGATCGGCAGTCTGACGGTGGGCAACAGTTCGGGCATGGTGATGGGCAGCGCGGTGGCGATCTCGCCGCGGCACATTCTGACGGCGGCTCACCTGCTGGATGGCAACAATGACGGGATCATCGACGCACTGCCGGCGAGCATTACTTTTCGTTTGAATGCCGGCGGGAACTTCTCTGACACGATCAAGGCGTCGGGGGCGCTGATTCATCCGGACTTCACCGGATTTCTGAATCCGTCGTTGAACGATGATCTGGCGATCGTGGTGTTCGACGAGATGATTCCAGCGACGGTGCCGGTGTATGAGATGCTGAGCGAGGAGATTGGGCTGGGAACTGAGGTCACGATGGTCGGTTACGGTCGCTCGGGGTATGGCGACGTGGGCGAGTCGGTGGCGTCGAACGGGAGCGTGAAGCGGACGGGTCGGAACGTGGTGGACGTACTGGGGCCGAATGATGAACCGTTCGGTCCGACGAGCAAGGAGACGTTCTTCTACGATTTTGACGGGCCGTTCGGCACGTACAACGCGTTGGGCGGGCCGACGTTGGGCAATCGGATCGAGACGATCATCGCGCCGGGTGATTCGGGGGGGCCGAGCCTGATGTTTGACGGCGAGCAGTATTTGGTGGCGGGGATCAACACGTTTGTCGGGCACACGCCTTCGCTATTCAGCACGACGGGCGGGGGCATGGCGCTGCTGGCGTATTACGACTGGTTGGTCGACAATGTTTTCGTGCTGCCGGGCGATGTGAATTTTGACGGCGTGGTGGACATCGGCGATCTGGCGAAGGTCGGCTCGAACTTCATGAATCCGGAGGCCATGCAGTGGCGGGACGGCGATCTGAATGGCGACGGTGTGGTTGACGTGGCGGACATGGGTCTGGTCGGCGGCCACTACGGCGATACGGCGGACTATACGCTGTTCGCGGCCGGGGCGGCGGAGGCGTCCGATGGTTCGGGAGGCGAGGCGGATGATCCTGAGTTTCACCCGATGCAACCGTCGAGCAACGTGCCCGGGCCACCGGCGGCAATGGGTCTATCGCTGCTGGGGTTGATGGCGGGGCGTCGCGGCCGACGTCTGGGTTGAGGTCTGGGGGATCATCTGACTAGGTAGGTTGATGCGGTTGTATGGGTGATCGGTGCAGGCATGGAAAAACCCCGTTCCCGGCTGGGCAACCGAAAACGGGGCGGAGGAGGAGAATGAGACCGGGGTCCGAGGCGGGAAGCGCCGTCTTCCTTGATGGCGGGTGAAATGATGTCACCCCGCCGGGACCCAGCCCTGCAACGCCGCTTTTAGTCGCGCGATCCGTCGCGCGGCTCATCTGCATGCAGACGGGCGGAGATGTGGGGCGAAAAACCGACATTAGCGAAGGCGCCACCGAGTCGTTGGACCTTTACCAGCTTCTGATGAAGATCAGATAAGTTCTGATCGTTGATCCGGGCTGGATGCCAATCGATCGCGAGACCGTCCGTGGGCTCTGCGAGGGTTGGGCGTGGGTCTTGTTGCGACAGCGGCGACATGCGAATCCCTTCTACCTTCGCTGAATGCTCGAATTAATCCCTGATTCCCTGATACCAACTTATCTGTCCCGCGGTTGGCGTGTTAGCGCATCAGGCGGGGGTTGATCATCAACTTCGGGTTGTCGGCCAACATTTGCTGACGCTGCTGTGTCCACCTGAGTCGGTCGTGGACTTCCAGATGGTCCTTGACGCCGAGCAGCACGACGTCGTTTTTCAGTTCAGCCATCTCCAACAGTTGTTCGGGCAACCGAATGCGTCCCTGTTTGTCGATGTCGACCCTTCTGGCCGAAGCAAAGAAGACTTGTTCAAACTGCAGGATCTCCTCGGCGGGTTTCGTCGAATCGTCTAACAGCTCGGCGAGTCTGCGAAAGTCGTTCTCGGTGTAGAGGCAAAGCGTGGGGCCTTGGACCTGGAGGACGACGGCGAAGAGGGTGGGGCCTGCTTTCTCGCGATCGATTTCGTGTCGGACCTGCGAGGGGATGGCCAAGCGCTGCTTGGCGTCGATGCTGCGTTCATACGAGCCGTTGAACAGCAAGACATGAGGTCTCCCGAGCGTCCTTGCTCGCCCTGCGCCCCGTCAGGCCTCCGGCCTGGCCGATCCGGTGAGCCGACGTTGGTCGGCGGCGTGAATCCGGAGCGGTTTAAGTTCATGGGAATCTAACCCACAACCCCCCACAAGATCAACCCCTTTCCCACAATTTCCTACAAATTTTTTCTGCCACGGCATTTGTAAGGAACCGCCGCGAGAAGCGACAGCAAACCGGATGCAGCAGATATCGTAGGTCTGATAACATGAACACCATGATATTGTAGGTTCAGGCGAGAGGGGTGCAAGGTCACGGAGACGTTCGGGCTGAGGGCGGCTCGTCGGGCGAGGTGCGGTCGGCGGGTGTCTGGTGTGATGGCGCGATGGCGAACGGCTATAACGGCGGGGCGATCTGTCCTCGCGATGAAAGGGATGTGACGTGAAAGCGATTGTCGTGATGTTTGACTCACTGAATCGGCACATGCTGCCGTCATACGGCTGTGACTGGACCCATGCGCCGAACTTTGCGCGGCTGGCGGAGCGGACGGCGACGTTCGATCGGTCGTACGTGTGTTCGATGCCGTGCATGCCGGCGCGGCGTGACTGGCATACGGCTCGGCCGAACTTTCTGCATCGCAGTTGGGGGCCATTGGAGCCGTTTGATGATTCGGTGCCGGAGATGTTGAAGGCCAGCGGTGTACACACGCACCTGAGTACGGATCACTATCACTATTTTGAAGAGGGCGGGACGAACTACCACACGCGGTACCAGACGTACGAATTTTTTCGCGGGCAGGAGGGCGATCCGTGGATCGGTCAGGTGGCGCCGCCGAACATGGATGATGTTTACGTCAAACATCGGAGTTCGGCATGGGCGCGACAGGACTGGGTGAATCGCCAGCACATGCGGCACGAGTATCAGCAATCGCAATCGCGCACGTTCGCGGCGGGGCTGGACTACATTCGTCGCAACGCGGAAGCGGACCAATGGTGTTTGCAGATCGAGACGTTCGATCCGCACGAACCGTTCTTTTCAAATCGGCAGTACAAGGATCACTACGCGGATCATTACGCGCAGTGGCGGGCGTCGGGTGGCCCGCGTTGGGACTGGCCGCCGTATGCGCCGGTGGACGAGCCACCGGAATACGTTGAGCACATGCGGTTTGAGTATGCATCGCTGATGGCGATGTGCGATGCGAAGCTGGGTTCGGTGCTGGACGTGATGGATGAGCTGGCACTGTGGGACGACACGATGCTGATCGTGTGGACGGATCACGGGTTCATGCTGGGCGAGCACGATTGCTGGGCGAAGTGCTGGATGCCGTTTTACGAGGAGGTGGCGCACACGCCGTTTTTTGTGTGGGATCCGCGTTCGAAGCAGGCGGGGGTGCGGCGTGAGGCGCTGGTTCAGCCGTCGATCGACGTGGGGCCGACGTTGTTGGATTACTTCGGCGTCGAGCGCACGGCGGACATGACGGGGCAGGCGTTGGGCGGCGCGGTGGCGGATGACAGTGCGGTGCGCGACGCGGCGATTTTCGGTTTGCACGGGGGTCACGTGAACGTGACGGACGGGAAGCACGTTTACATGCGCGGGCCGGCGGAGGCGAGCAACGGGCCGCTGTACAACTACACGCTGATGCCGACGCACATGCGTCACACGTTCGCGCCGGACGAACTGCGGGGCAAAACGGAGTTGGTGGAGGGATTCGGATTCACGAAGGGCTGCGCGACGATGCGCATTGATTCGTCGAACCGCATGCCGGGGGGCGAGGACGTGCGGATGCGGATGCCGACGTTGTTGTTTGATGTCGAGGACGATCCGCAGGAGGTGAAGCCTCTGGACGATGCGGCAGTTGAGCGGCGCATGGTGGAGCATCTGGTGCGCGAGATGCGTGCGGTGGACGCGCCGGCGGAGCAGTTCGTGCGGCTAGGGATCGATGGGTAAGGGTTTGGGCCGGGCGCGCGGCGCGCCGGCGCATCACGATGATTCGGCTGCGAAGTTGCGGGGTACAGCGATGGACGAATCAGATCCAGGATTGTCGGGTCCGGATTCACCAATGGCGCAAACCGAGTCCACCGCGGACATTGAACTGACCCAGGGCTTTCACGACCGTGTGAGGAATCTGTGGATCTATCTGGTTTTCTGGTTCGTGGGCGGGTTGGCGGCCATGATCGTGCTGCTGGACCACGTGATTGCAGTTGATCACGACACGGTTGAGCCGCTGCTGATCCTGGGCGGGGGATGCGTTGGCGCACTGATCGGGTACAAGGCCGCACCGATGCAGTGGCAGCGACTGGTGATACACCCCTCGGAGCGGATCGTTGACGTGGATTTCCCGAATGGCAGGAACCGGAGCATCAATCTGGCTGAAGTTCACTTGCTCACGGCACGTACGGCTCTACTACTGGAAAGTGAGTTTCTGGTCCACGGTCCTGTCGTGCTTCAGTGGGGGGACGAGTCGCTCAAGGTAGGGTTGACGGCGCGGGAAAATGAGAAACTGCTCCGTCTACTGCGTCGATTGTGTCCGGACGCGTTGACGATCAATCCACGCGGGGAGGTGACGGTCCCCGGCCGACCTGACGAGTTTTCAGATCAGGATTGGCGGGATCTGATTCGCGGTTGGGTGCGCGGGTATTTCCGACGGTCGTATGTGATGGTGGGGGCGATCGCGATGGCGGGATTCGCTCTGATCGTCGGCTGGTCGTTTCTCATATGGCAGCAGTGGCAGAAACCCGAGGCATCTGAGGAGTTGGTGGGGAAGAGCGTCATCTTTGTCGTTATGTCTGGTGCGGCGGGGGTCACCGCCCTCGTCGAAGGGTGCCGACTTCGGATGCGGCAGATTCGGGTGAGTCGCGCGATTCGCGACCATCTGGCGTCCGATGGACATGCTCGGGAGTCGTTGTCCACGTACGCGCCGGTCGAATCGGACCAACGCAATACGCCGGCGATCGCCATCATCGTGACGCTGATCGCGATCTCGGGTTCGTGGGTGCCCTACGCTGGGCCGATTGTGGGCGGGTTGGCCGTGGTCATGACCTGGCGACACGAGATCATGTGGCGCGTGGTTGCGTGGCTGGCGTTGGCGATCGGCTTGAGTGTGACAACACTGATGATCCTCATGGCGTCACACGCATCGTGAGTGTCGAACGAGGCGCGACCTGGAGGCGTCTGTTCGGTTGGGGATCGAGGGGTAGGGGTCTTGGAGCGGAATGAGACGTTGGGGCGCGACCATCGATCAGGGCAGATTTAAGAGTCGCGCGGCGTTATTCCAGAAGACATCTTCGACCTGGCTATCGGTCAGGTTCATGGTCCAGCAGGCGTGTTTGACGGAGCGGAGGTGTTCGATACCGATGAGGGTGGGCTGAATGCGGCCGAGGGCTTGGCCCCAGATGTCGTCGGTTTCGGAAACCCAGATGAATGAATCGGCGACGCCGAAGTTGGTGCCGCGCAGGTGTCCGACGGGGATGGAGTCGGAGCCGTAGATGAGTCGGTCGTGTCCGAAGAGTTTGATGATGGCCTGGTGTGCGAGGGGCGAGCAGTTGGCGCCGGTGTCGAAGTGGAGATTGTGGAGTCCGGTGAGTTGGGGCAGGCCTTCGACGTTGTGCTGGGGTTGGAATCCGCGCGCCGAGTGGGCGAGGATGAGCTTCATGTCGGGGTACGTTTCGCAGAAGTGTCGGATCCAATGGATATTTGAAGGGTCGGCGACGCCGCGGCGTTTGACCATGTGCAGCGTGAGTCCGAGACCCAGATCGTTAGCGATTTGAAACAGCCACTCGGGCATGTACTCGGGGATGTCGGCATCCCAGGTGGATTCTCGGGGGGCCCGGGTGTGGTAGACCTTGAACCCGTGCGCGCCGAGGCGGGCGACTTCCTGGCGGACGAGATCCGGATCGTCATCGGGGGCGACGAACATGAACCACCGAAAGTTGGATTGGCCGTTGAGTTGATCGGCGAACCATTGGTTGGCGAAGGCGACGTCGGCATCGACGGGCACGTAATTGAGCAGCAGAGCGCCGAGCTCGCGGCCGGGGTGGAGCATGCCGTTGTACTTGCGGAACTCTTCGATGCCGCACGTTTCGGGCACCAGATCGTGTTTAAAGGCGAAGATGTCGGGATGCACGAGGTGGCCGTGGGCATCGAAGATGCGATCGGGCAGGAAGTCGGCGAGTTCGCGATCGAAGATTTCCTGGTCCGATTCATTGAACAATGGATTGTGCGACTGCGACCACATGGTGTTGACCTCGGTTTGCGGCAGGTCGGCGGGCGTGATGGCTGATGACGGGACGCAGGTTAGGCGAATCGGGCAGATAATCAACAAAGCGCGGGTGATTCGTCAGCGTTGCGCGCCGGTCCGACTTACAATGCGTCATCGATGCAACGCATGGATGTCTCCAAGCTGGCGTATATGACGAGCGATGAGCCGGGCATCGGCGGACGGCTGAAGCAGCGCCCGGAGGATTTTGTCGTCGAGGAGATTCCGCGGTTCGAGCTGAGCGGCCGGGGTGATTATTTGTACCTGGGGGTTGAGAAGCGACGTCGGCTGACGACGGACGTGGTGCGCATCCTGGCCGAGCATCTGGGCATCGCGCGGGAGCGGTTCACGTTTGCGGGGTTGAAGGACAAGCACGCGGTGACGCGGCAGCTGTTCAGCATTCAAGATCCGGATGATGATCTGACGGATTCGTTGCAGGCATTTGACGATCATGGATTCAAGATTCTGTGGATGGATCGGCATCATCACGGTTTGGCGCGCGGGGCACACGGGGGCAATCGATTTGTGATTCGGATTCGCAAAGTGGACGCGAGCGCGGTTGTCGCGGCGCGGCGGATCATGGAGCGTCTGGCGGCGGGGGGCGCGCCGAATTTCATCGGCGAGCAGCGGTTTGGGTATCGCATGGACAACGCGATCCTGGGCCAACTGCTGATGGAGGCGCGGTGGCAGGAGTTTCTGGATCTGCTGCTGGGTCGGCCGATGGAGGGTGAGATCGAGCGGAACGTCGCGGCGCGGCAGGCGTATGACCGGGGCGATTACGCGGCGGCGTTGGACGGCTGGCCGACGGTGCATCGGTTTGAGCGTCAGGCGCTTGGGCCGCTGAGTCGGGGCGCGGCGGCGCGGGACGCGATCAACGGGATCGATCCGACGCAGTTGAGTCTGCTGTTGTCGGCATTTCAGAGCCACGTGTTCAATCACATCATCGATGCGCGGGTGCGGGCGGGGCGCATGAACGTGCTTGAGATTGGTGACGTGGTGACGATCCATGCGACGGACATGCTTCGGTTTGTGGAGGATATTGAGACAGATCAGCCGCGGTGCGATCGCGAGAAGATCTCGGCGACGGGTCCGATGTGGGGTCGGGGGATGATGCGGGCGCGCGCGCGGGTGGGACAGGCAGAACTGGATGCACTACACGTGACGGGAATCTCGGAGGAGATGTTCGGTGAGGATCAGATGTTTCGCCCTCCGGGGGCGCGTCGGCCGCTGCGGAGTCTGATCGCGGATCATGAGATCGGCGGCGGGGTGGACGAGCACGGGCCGTTCGTCCGTCTGGCGTTTACGCTGGGGCGGGGGTGTTTCGCGACGGTGGTCACGCGTGAGGTGATGAAGAACTCGGGAAAGTGAGCTTGGGTTGAGCGACATGCAAACACTGCGCGGGTCACAGCGACGATGGCAACTGGCGGAGGCGACGGCGGAGGCGGCGGTGTTGGCCGAGGCGGTGCGTGCGCCGGCGATCGTGGGGCATCTGTTGTGGCAGCGTGGTGTGCGGGATGTGGACACGGCGCAGCAGTTCGTCGATCCGAAACTGACGGACCTTCACGACCCGGCGGATCTGCCGGGCGTGGGGCGTGCGGCGGCGCGTCTGGTGACGGCGGTGCGCGAGCGGCAGCCGATCGTGATCTACGGTGATTACGACGTGGACGGGGTGACGGCGACGAGCATCTTGTATCACACGCTACGGGCGGCTGACGCGGACGCACCGGTGCAACGGTATATCCCACATCGGGTGGACGAGGGATACGGGATCAGCACGGAGGCGATCGCGAAGCTGGCGGACCGCGGCGCGGCGGTGATCGTGTCGGTGGACTGCGGCATCACGGCGACGGAGCCGGCGCACGTGGCGAAGCAGCGCGGCGTGGACCTGATCATCACGGATCATCATGAACCGGATGCAACGTTGCCGGACGCGTTCGCGATTGCGCATCCGCGCGTGGTGGATCCGGACGATTCGGCGCGGCGATATCCGTTTGGTGAATTAAGCGGCGCGGGGGTGGCGTACAAACTGGCGTGGCAGTTCGCGCGGACGTGGTGCGGATCGGAACGGGTGTCGGCGGTGTTCCGGGAGCTGTTGGTGGATTTGCTGGCGTTGGCGGCGCTGGGGACGGTGGCGGATGTGGTGCCGCTGGTGGGTGAAAATCGTGTGATCGCGCATCATGGGTTGGGTCGGATCAAGCACACGAAGTTTGATGGTTTGAACGCGTTGATTGATGCGTCGAAGTTGCGGGGGGAGCAGATTGATGCGTATCACGTGGGGTTTGTGCTCGGGCCGCGGTTGAATGCGTGCGGGCGGATGGGCCACGCGGAGCAGGCGGTGCGGTTGCTGACCGATGCGACGGCGGAAGAGGGCCGACGGACGGCGGAGTTCCTGAATAAGCAGAACGATGATCGGCGCGCGGTGGAACGTGCGATCTTCTCGGAGGCGACGGATCGGGTGCGGAAGTCGGGATATGACGAGCCAAGCGTGCGGGCGATCGTGCTGGACGATCCGGGGTGGCACGCGGGGGTGATCGGAATCGTGTGTTCGCGATTGGTGGAGAGATTTGGTCGGCCGACGGTGCTGTTGAACACGGCGAACGATGAGGCGCACGGGTCGGCACGATCGATCGATGGTTTTGATATTCACGAGGCGTTCAATGCGTGCGGCGAGCACCTGCTGAGCCACGGCGGGCATGCGATGGCGGCGGGTTGTCGGCTGGCGCACGAGCAAATCGGCGCGTTTCGTGATGCGCTGGTGGAGTATGCGCATGAGCATATCAGTGAGGAGCAGCTCACAGCGGTGTTGGGCGTGGACGCCGAGGCGCGGCTGACGGATCTGTCACGTGACGCGGTGGAGCAGATCGAGCGGCTGGCGCCGTTTGGTCGGGACAATCCGCGGCCGGTGTTGTTGTTGCGGGGGTTAAGTGTGGCGCACCCGCCGCGCACGATGGGTCAACGGAACAACCATCTTCAACTGATGTTGGAGGGTGATGGCGCGACGATGCGCTGTGTGGCGTGGAATCGCGGCGAGTGGGCGGAGCGGCTACGCCCGGGCACGGAGATGGATCTGGCGGCCCACGTGAAGTTGAACCATTGGAACGGGCGGACGAACGTGGAGTTGGAGGCGTGCGACTGGCGGGTGGCGGAAGGGGCGGCGACGTGAGCGTTTTCGGCGAGGGATATGCGGCGGAATACGATGCGCGCTGGCCGGACTGGAGCGGCGGGGACATCACGCCGTTCCTGATTGACCGTGTGCGGCGGAAGAGCCGAACCGCGAACACGTGGCTGGACCTGTGCTGCGGGACGGGGCACGTGTTGGCGCGGGTGATGGCGGCGGGATTCGCGGCGACGGGGGTGGATGCGTCGCGGCATCAGTTGGTTCATGCAAAGCGCCACGCGCCGGGTGCGAAGCTGCATTGCGCGAATATCTGCGATGTGCCCCTGAAGGGGCGCTTCGACGTGATCACGTGCCTGGGCGGCAACATTAACTATTTGACGAAGCGTGGTGAGTTGCAGCGCGCGCTGCGGCGCATGAAGCGGCACCTGGCGCCGGGCGGGTGCGTGGTGATCGACACGAATACGGCGGTGGGGTTGGCGGCGACGGCGGGAATGGAGCACGCGCAGTGCAGTGCGGATCGTGTTCTGATCGTGACGATGAACTACGACGAGGCGCGGCGGCTCGGCCATTGGTATTTGACGGGGTTTATGAAGAAGGGGCGGCTGTATCGTCGGTATGAAGAACATCACGTGCAGCGGGCGTGGGAGGCGGCGGATCTGGAGCCGCGCATGACGCAAATGGGTTGGCGGGTGAGTCGATGTGATTCGGACACGCTGGGCCGGGCGCGGAAGGATTCGAATCGGTTGATGGTGTTTGGGTATGCGGCGGGGTAGGGGCGGGTCAGTCGCCGGAGCCGGGGGAGGCGGCGTGGTCGAGATACCAGATGAGTTCGGCATCGTCATGGGAGGGCTGCACGCCGGTGATGGGCATGCGCTGGACATCGCGGTCGGCGAGGCAGATGTGCTGGATGGCGGCACGTTTCTTCTCGCCGATCACGAGGATGGCGACTTCGCGGGCGGCGTTGATCAGGGGGAAGGTCATGGTCATGCGGGGGCGCGGGGGGGCGACGGTCGGGCCGTCGACGGTGGCGATCCAGCAGTCGCGCTCGCAGAGGGGATCGCTGCGGGGGAAAAGGGAGGCGGTGTGTCCGTCGCTGCCCATGCCGAGCAGGATGTAGTCGAGTCGTTGGTCGTCGGGGCCGTCGGGCAGGAGGTCGCGGAGGGCGAGTTCGTATTGGGCTTCGCCGCCGGGGGTGGTGGCGGGCATGGGGTGGATGTGTGAACCGGGGATGGGCACGTGGTCGACGAGGTACTCTCGCAGCATGCGGAAATTGGACAATTCGTTGTCATGATCGACGCAGCGTTCGTCGACCTGCCAGAGGTGGGTTTGTTGCCAGGGCATGGCGCGGAAGCGGGGATCGATAACGAGTCGGCGGTAGAGATTCAGCGGCGTGGACCCTCCGCTGAGGGCGAGGTGGAAGTGGTCATCGGACCCGAGGCGTTGCTTGGCGGCTTCGATGAGATGGGCGGCGACGGTGTCGATCAATTCATCGGGGTCAGCCATGATGACGCGTCGGCCGCGCAGGGCTCGGGTGGCTTCGCGCACCTTGGTGATGTCCATCTCGGTGGGGTCCATGCCGCCTCGCAGATTGGATTGAACGTTGAATACATTAGCCCAGAACCATGGAGCGTGAAACGCGGCCTTCGGGGTTGCGCCAGCCGCCGTAGCCGGCGATGAGGCGATCGGCGCAGGCGGGACCCCATGAGCCGGCGGGATAGCCTTCGCATGATTCGTCGGGATGGTGTGCCCAGTGATCCAGGACGGGCATGACGATGCGCCAGGCCTGTTCGATTTCGTGGCGATCTTTGTAGAGGGCCTGATCGCCCTGCATGGCGTCGAGCAGGAGGGTGGCGTAGGCCTCGTGGGATTCGCCGCCGAACTGTTCGATGAAGTCGAAGTCTATGACGGCGGAGGCGATCTTCATAGCCTGACCGGGGACCTTGCCCTCGAAGCGCAGGGAGATGCCTTCATCGGGCTGCACGTTGATGATCAATCGATTGGGCGGACGGGCCGGTTCACCCTCGGCGGGCTGGAACAGCACGTGGGGGGTGGGGCGGAAGGTGATAACAATCTGGGTGAGCTTGCGGCGCATGCGTTTGCCGGTGCGCAGGAAGAAGGGCACGCCCTGCCAGCGCCAGTTGTTGATGTGAAGTTTGAGCGCGGCGTAGGTGTCGGTGTTGGAATCGGGGGCGACGCGGTCTTCATCGAGGTAGCCGGGCAGGGCTTCGCCGTCGACTTCACCGGCGAGGACTTTGCGCTGCTCGACGCGCAGGTCGTCGGCGTCGAAGCTGTTCGGCGGTTCCATGGCGACGAGGGCCATGAGTTGCAGCAGGTGCGACTGGATCATGTCGCGCAGAGCGCCGGAGCGGTCGTAATAGGGGCCACGATCCTCGACGCCGACGGTTTCGGCGGCGGTGATCTGTACGCTTTCGACGTATTGGCGATTCCAGAGCGGCTCGAAGATGGCGTTGGCGAATCGGAACACGAGCAGGTTCTGCACGGTTTCCTTGCCGAGGTAGTGATCGATGCGGAAGATCGCTTCGTCCTCGAAGACGCGGCCGACCACGCGATTGAGGTGCGCCGCGGATTGCAGATCGTGACCGAAGGGTTTTTCGACGACGATGCGTTGCCACGGGGCGTGGTCGCGCTGCAGGGCGCACCATCGTTTGCCTTCGGTGATCAGGCCGGACAAGCCGAGGTTGACGACGATCGGTTCGTACAGACTTGGCCCGACGGACAGGTAGAACAGCATGTTCTCGCCGGTGTCGTGCTGGGCGGCGAGTTCCTGGACACGGTCGCGGACGAGCGCGAAGCCTTCGGTGTCAGTGGCGTCGGCGGACACGTAGTGCAGCGACTTGGCGAAGGTGAGCCAATCGGCGGCATCGTCGTCGGCATCGCGGGCACAGGCGACGCGCATGTCGCGTCGGAACCGGTCATCTGTCATGGGAGAACGGCTGACGCCGAGGATCGCGAATCGGTCGGGCAGTTGACCGGCGCGATGCAGTTGGAACAGTGAGGGGATGAGTTTGCGCCGGGTGAGATCCCCCGAGGCGCCGAAGATGATGAGCAGGCATTGATCGGGCGTCAGGTTCACGGCCATAGATTGCTCCTCACCGACTCCATCGGTGAGCGTGCGACACGAGATGTTGTCCCCCGACGCGGCGCGTGATTACTCTTGGTTGGTCACGACGGGGGCGCCGGCGACGCGCGGCTGGTCTTCGCCGATCTGAATCGTGTAGGCGCGGTCGGGCTGCAGGTCGTTGAAGGTCTGATCGTCGCCGTTGGGCCAGGTGACGGTGAGGTTCACGGTCTCGGCGCCGCCCAGGCCGAAGTGCTGGGTCTTGGGGTTCATCGAAAGGAAACCGGAGCCGCCCTGGATTTCGCGGGTGACGGCCAGGCCGTCGGGTCCGGTGAGTTCGAGGCGGGCGCCGATGGCATCGCGATTGACGCCTTGGGCCTGATCGCCGATGAGGCGGACGGACAGCCATCCTCGGTCGGGTCGGCCGGTGTTGTTGCGCAGGATGGTGGCCGGGGCGTGGAAATTATTGACGGCGATGTCGAGGTCACCATCGTTGTCGAAATCCAGGTAGGCGGTGCTTCGAGAGTTGCCTGCGAATCCGGCACCACTTTCGACGGTCCGATTGATGAGTTTCCCGCCCTGATTGACGAAGAAGACGTTCATCTCGCGGTCGTGCGCGACGTAGTGATGCACGGACGTATCGTCAGGCGTTTCTTCCTGGACCATATAGAAATAGACGCTGTATTCGTTGGCGCCATTGACGACGTAGAGATCGTCATCGCCGTCGTTGTCGAAGTCGAGGAATTCGGCGTCCCAGGCCCAGCCGGTGGACATGGTGCCGCGCTCGATGTTGTCTGACGGTTGGTAGGCGAGCAATTCGCCGTCGGGGGACTGGGACATGTAGAGCATGTCGGATTCCTTGACGAGCATGTCGCCGAGCGCCTTGGGATCGAGTTTCATGGGTGTATTGACGTTGGGCAGTCGGTAGCGGCTGTCTTTGATGAGCGTGGCAATATTGGAGATATAGACATCGGGGAAGCCATCGCGATTGAGATCGGTCGTGCCGACGTTCATCGAGTGGTAGGCGGCATGGATGCCGAATCGGGGCGAGAGGTTCTCGAATTTGCCGCCGCCGAGGTTTCGAAGGAATGCGTTGCGTCCGAAGTCGTTGGCGACGATGAGATCCTGGAGTCCGTCGCGGTCGAAATCGACATGGGCGAGGGCTTGGGTCCAGCCGGGATCGTCGGCGCCGCTGCCGGCGGTGACATCCTTGAACTGGAGATTACCTTCGTTGCGGAACAACCGATTGGGCAGGGCGTTGGTGTTGTTTCGATCGAGGGTGGGGATGGCGCCCTGCAAGTAGTGGCCGAAGTAGCCAATGTAGACGTCGAGTAGTCCGTCGTTATCGAAGTCAAACACGGTTGCCGGTCCGCCAATCAGTCCATTGCCGCCGAGTCCGGCCGATGAGGTGGCGTCTTCGAAACGTGCCTCGCCGACGCCGCGGAACAGGCGATGATCTTCGCCGACACAGGTGATCAGCACGTCCTGAATGCCGTCGTTGTCAAAATCCGCGATGATGGGCTGGCGTGCCTCGCTGGTGGTATCGAGGTCGTTGGTGAGGTCCAACCCGGATTCGGTGGTGGCATCGGTGAAATTGCCGCTGCCGTCGTTGAGCATCAGGGCCAGGCCCTTGCCGCCGAGCATGAGCAGGTCCATGTCGCCATCGCCATCGATGTCTTCGGCCGCGATGCCGCCTCCGCTGAAGGTCGGGATGCCGCCCGTATCGATCTTCGAGACGTTGCCGATCCACTTGCGTCGGAAATCATTGAGCCAGTCGCAGGATCGATGGATGAACGTGACGCCCGAGGCGTCGGTGACGTCGGTGAAGTAGGCGTCGCCGGTTATGGGCGCTTCAGACGTGGTGGAGACGATCTTCGTATCGCCGTCGGGGCGCTCGGGCGCGTTGTGGTGATCTTCGGCGCACTTTTTGATTTCGCGCACGGCCAGTTCGATGTGCTGGAGGGTCAGCTCGCTGGCGTCCCGTCGTTGTCGCGCGAGCATTCCGGCCATGCGGGGCAGGAGCACGGCGTATTGGCTGATGCCCTCGGCGATGATCTCAGCGGAGAACGGGTCCAGATGCTGCTTGACGTCGGGCATTTTGCTCAATGCCCCGTACATCCACTCCCAGTGGAAGCCGAAATCGCGGAGGGAATCACAGTCGTAGGCCTCGAGGGTCAGGCGCTGATCGCGGGCGAGTTTTGTAAATACGTGGATATCCTCAAAATCATCGATCGTTTGGGGGATCAGTGTCTCCACGGCAGCTTCGGCATCGCCGGCCCGGATCAGTGTGCGGTGATCTCGTTCGGCGTTCATGGCGGCCTCGACGATTAGCCGTCGGGCGAAGGCCTGGACCGTCAATTGGTATGCCTGCACGACCTGCTGATTTCTCTGAGGGTCTTCGGACAGGGGATACCGCGCATAGAACTGCCGCAGATTGCGGATCAACAGGGCATTACGTTGCGCGGGATCAATCGCATTGTATTTCGCGTACGACTGCATCTTCTGATTGATGATCCCCAAGACTATTCTGGCCCCGTCGGTACGCATCTGCTCGTTGCTTTCCTGCACGAGCTTCGTTTCAAACGCTTCGTCGTCGAACGACAGGTCGGCGGGCACGGCTAAGCGCCAGGCCTTTTCCAATGTTTCGGCGGTGATCTGCGGCTGGTTATCGATGCGGGCCTGCTGATCGGCGGTCAACAGGACGCTGAGGGTGACGGCGTCGACGGCCTGCCGCAGCGCGTTGACGCCGCCTTCTTCGAGAGTCAGGGGGACATCACCGCCGGACATGAAGAAGTCCTGTTGTACGCTCAACTGGGCGCGCAGCGCGTAGGCGATGGAGGCGTACTGTTCTTCGCGGACCGGCGAGATCGCGACCTCCAGCCCGGTTTGGAATTTGATCAGCTTTTCGCCGGACTCCGCGGCGGACTGGGTCAGAACGCGGTCGACCAGCGGCTGAACATGGACATCGGACACGAAGGGCTGGCGCGCCGTCGCGGCGCGGCGCGAAGCGCCGATCCACAGTTTCCGGATCAGCTCCTTCTGGAGGTCGAACCGTCTTTCACGGGCGTCGACGGACAGGGAGGTGCCGCAGATGAAGCCCTCGAATCGCGAGGCGGTGGAGTGGCACTTGGGGTCGCGGCTGGATTCGAGTTTGTAGAGCTCGACGAGGATCGCGGTTGGATCGGATCCGATCATCAGTCCCGGCGGGGCTCCCTCCGGAGGCTGAGCGCTCGCGTCGGCTCCGGCGGCGGCCAGCACGACGGCAATCCAGAGAACGGCCCTACCCGAAGCGATTCGGTGGTTGCCCGCAACATGATGCCGATTCATAGTCTCCTCCAGTGCCTTCGGTTGCGTCTGAAAAGGATATGATTCTGGGTGATTCTGTGCGTATCAGTCGGAATTATATCGCCCATTTGGGGCCGCCGGGCCAGTGGCGGCAGTGAGTCGGGGTTACCGGACGGCCGGTTGGATCGGCTGGGCGTCGGACACGTTGGGTACGTCGCGGGCGGGTGTTTGGGTCGCATTTTCGGCCCAGGTGTCGAGATTCTCGAGCACGGGCGGGTTCACCTGGACCCATGTCCGGCTTATCCAATCGGCGAGCGGGTAGATATCCGGCTTGCCGCGTCGCCAGCCGTCCAGCACCCATGCGGGCCGATCGCGTGGGGCATTGAGGAGCTGTTCGGGCTGGATGCGCGATGGATCAAAGACGATCACGGCGTGATGCTCGCTCATGGTTCTGCGGTTCTTGCCGATTCCGACCGCGGCCCATCCCTGACGCTGGACCTCCGGCAAGACTCGCCGGTATACCTCCCGTTGCCATTGATAGCATAGGCCCTGATCGTCGGTGTCGCCGTAGTTGACCAGGACGTTGCCGAACCAGCCGCTGTGCCACTGGACGTGCGGATCGTCGTGCATGTCCTGAATGATCCGGGTGAAGTGCTGGTTGATCGCTCGCAATTGCGGATCGACGATGTCGGCTTCGGTCATGGGTCGGGCGCAGCCCCACTGGGCGACGGCAAGGGCCCAGGCGGCGAGCAGGAGTCGGAGGCGTCGTGCGCGATTCATGGGTTCAATTCACCGAATACGGGCTTATGATGATAGGCGGATTTCCCGGCGCCGCGAAGCGCCGGCACTTTGTGAGATGACTTGATGATCACTGAACGTCAGAAATTTCTGTTCGATCTTCAGGGGTACCTGGTGGTCGAGGACGTCTTGAGCGGCGCGGCCTGCGATGAGGCGGTGGCGAAGATCGAGCAGCGGACGAAACCGATGGACAAGTCGCCGGACGGGTATCCGACGCACGGGACGTGGCACAGTGCGGGAGATTTGCTGGAAACGGGTGAGCCGTTCATCTCGTTGATCGATCATCCGAAGATCATCGACGTGCTGGGTGAGATCATCGCCTCGATGCTGCGGCTGGAGGGGGCGTACTCGTTTGTGCGGTCGAAGGGGTGTCCGCCATTCGAGATGCACGGCGGGCATCGCGGCGGGCAAGGTGAACTTCCGATACGACGCGCGTCACGATCGGATCTACACGGGGATGTGTGTGGTGTCGTTTGCGTTGCAGGACATCGCGGAATCGGACGGCGGATTCGCGTGCATTCCGGGTTCACACAAGTCGGATTTCGGATTGGATGCTGAGGATCGCAAAGAACTGTTCGCGTTTGGCGGGCCGCTGGTGCGGAACGTCGCGGCGGCGAAGGGCGCGGCGATCATCTTTACTGAGACGCTGGCGCACGGCGCGAATGTGTGGCAGGCGGACGAGCCGCGGTATGGGCTGTTTTACAAATACAACGACCGGGCGGCGATCTATCACTGCCAGGAGCATCGCCGCCCGTCGGCTGAAGCGCTGGCGATGATGACCGAGGCGCAGCGTTGTTATTTCAACACGGCGTGGCAGTCGTTCGGTCCGGAGGGCCGGCACACGAACGACGTGGCGGAGTTTGGCTCGGGCGCAGGGTGAGGCGTTGGGAGTGGTGTCGCATCGGGGGGCGAATCAGTTGCCGGGCGTATTTGGCCCGCTACAATGTCCGCCTTGGACGTGCCCCCATCGTCTAGTGGACTAGGACATCAGGTTTTCATCCTGAAAACAGGGGTTCAATTCCCCTTGGGGGTATTGTGGACGATTGATTCATCCGGAGCGGGCGAATTTCTCGCGGAGGTTGGTCATCGGTCGTTCGTACCACTTGAACACCGCCGTGGACAGCACGATGGTGAGCACCCAATACAAGATGGAGATCACGTACCAGGGCATGTGGTGCCTGGGGTCGGCGTCGCGCGTCGCGGGAAGAAAGAAGTGTCTCATCAGTTGCACGACGAATGAAACGTGCAACAGGTACATTGAGTAGGACACGAGACTGATGTGACGGACGGCGGACACGATGAAGGGCGCCGGGGCGGGCAATGCGGCGAACCAGGGCAATGTCAAGACGAGCCCCAGGCTGGTGAGGGGGAACAGGTAGAGCTTGCCGAACTGGCCTTCGCGACCGAAGAAGGATTGATCCTCATGCAGTATGCCATAGGAGTTGGCGGCGACAGCAGCGGTGGTGAGGGCCAGGCCGACGCAGAGCAGGCGGATGCGGTGTCTGTTCATGAACGCGGCGCGGTAGTGCATGAGATAGGCGAACAATACGCCGTAGCCCAGGGCGTCCAATCGATAGAGCACGACCTTACGGATGTGGGCGTCCCATGATTCGGGATCGTCTTGCGTGACGATGACGCAGCGCAGGAAAGTGAACAGCGCCATGTAGAACAGCACGGCGATCAGGAGCCTGGCTTGTGATTTGATCGGCATGACCGCGAACCAAACCATGGTCAGCGGCAATGTGACGTAGAACCATTCTTCAACGGAGAGACTCCAGGCCAGCGGCATCAGATCTGGATGTTCCCAGGCGAGGTTCTGGGCGAAGACCAGGTAGCGCCAACTGAACTGCTTCTCAAAAAACATCCATTGAAAGAGCGTGGCGTTGAGCAGGAGGAAGAGCATGTAGTTGGGGATGGTTCTGAACCAGCGTCGGATCCAGAACTGGCCGACGAGCTTGAAGTTCAGACCGTCGTTCTTGTCCCAGGTGCGGATGAGGATGCCGCCGATGAGGAAGCCACTGAGGACGAAGAACAATTCGACGCCGAAGAACCCGCCATTCTTGAATAGGGCGATTGCGGGGATTTCCGCTCGGAAGGGATCGAAGCCGAGCAGGAAGAATCGTCCGTGGCAGAGGACGACGAGAATGATGGCGATCGCCCGGACGAGGTCCAGGCCGAAGTTGCGATCGGCGTGACCGCGGTCGGCGCGAATCAGATTCAAGAGAGATGGGGGCTTCATCAAGTTTGTTTATCGAACGATGGGCGGCGGCGGTCAAGGTGCGGGCGGATCCTGAATCACGTTCTGAAACATCTGTGCCCATTGTTGGGACCATGCGTCGGCGCTGAAGGCGGCGGCGATGGGCCTGCTGCGCGCGCCGATTTGCGGCAGGTCGGCGTGTCGATCATGGATCCACTGGAGGGCGGCGGCGAGGGCGGCCGCGTCGTTGGATTTGATGATGCGGCCGTTGTGGTCGTGTTGCACAATGTCCAGGGCGGCGCCACAGGCGTCGGTGCAGAGGATGGGCAGGCCGGCGGCGGCGGCCTCGGCGATGACGACACCCCACGGTTCGAACCGGCTGGCGATCACGAACGCGCCGTGTTCGGTGAGGATGCCGGGCAGGTCGGCGGGCTGAATGAAGCGGCGATCGGTGACGCCCGATTCATCCCGGAGCAGGTGGGCCAGGTCGCCGGCGCCGCAACAGGTCAGAGACCACGGATTGGACACGGCGGCGCGGTATTGTCGGTAGGCATCGATCAGCAAGTCGATGCCCTTGGTGTGGACGTAGCGACCGACGTACAGGAATCGGCGCGGCCAGCCGCCGGGCAGCGCTTCGCGCTTCGCGTGAAGGTGGGTGAGGGGCTGATCATCAAAACCATACATGCCGCGATGGATTTGTGAGGTCGGGATGCCGAGTCGTTGTGCGTAGTTGGCGGCGCGGTCGCCGGCGACGACGACGGCGCTGAGGCGGCGGATCAATCGACGGAGGATCAGCGGCGCGACGCGCTGCCGCCACGTGCCCTGCCACGGCGTGTCCATGGCCATGATGAATCGGGCGCGGGCGAGGGACGGGTCGCGGGTCAGTTGGACGTAGGGTGGTCGATGCCAGCCGTTGATGACGATGACGCGCGGGTCGTGCTTGGCGACCTGGGCGCGGATCAGGTTGAAATCATTCTGTTGATGTTCGGCGAGCAGACGACAGGGCAGGTCGGCGGTGAGATCGTCGGCGAAGGGCACAGCGCTGGGCAGGGCGATGATGTGCAGATCAATGTCCTGCCGCGCGGCGAGGGCGCGCCAGCACGCGGCCATGTAGCCGGATACGCCTGCCCAGCAGATGACCGCTTTGATCATGGGGCCGTTCCGTGGTGCTCGTGACGTGTGAGGGTCCGTCGAATGGCTTTATCGGCTTGCGGGCTGTGGATACGCAAGCGGCTGCGCGGATCACGCTATCGCGTGATGCGAGGGGACGTAGCGTCGGCGGAAAAGACTGTATTGCGGACGGATTACGAGCTCTGGGCCCACTTGATGAGGATATCGGCGACCTCGGGACGGGAGAACTCGACGGGGGGTCTTTCGCCGGCCAGGAGCAGTTCACGGACCTTGGTGCCGGACAGGAAGATCTGATCGCCATCGAGTTTCGGGAAGGTTTTGCCGCTGACCATGCCCTGGGCCTTTTTTGAGTAGGCGGCGTGCTCGAATTTGAGGATCTCGACGGCGATTTCGCCATCGGCGAGTTCGTCGAAGATGTTTTGAGCGTCGTAGGAGCCGTAGTAATCACCGACGCCGGCATGGTCGCGGCCGACGATGAAATGACTGATGCCGTAGTTCTGTCGGGTGAGGGCGTGCTGGACGGCCTCGCGGGGGCCGGCGTAGCGCATCGCCGCAGGCATGACGGTGAGCATGGTGCGCTCGTCGACGAAGTATTCTTTGATCAGGGCGTGGTAGCACGCCATGCGGACGTCGGCGGGGATGTCGCCTTGCTTGGTCTCGCCGACGAGGGGATGGATGAGCAGGCCATCGGTGATTTCCTGGGCGCACTTGCAGAGGTATTCGTGGGCGCGGTGGATGGGGTTGCGGGTCTGGAAGGCGCTGACGGTGCTCCAGCCGCGCTGCGTGAAGGCGTCGCGCGTTTTGGCGGGGGGCAGGCGGTATTCGGTGAACTGCTCGCCGAGATCTTTGGCGGGGGTGACGGTGATGACGTCGATCGGTCCGCCGACGAGCCAGTCGCCCTCGTCGATGACTTGTTTGACGCCGGGGTGGGCTTCGTCTTCGGTGCCGAAGACGTTGGGGATCTCGAGCTTCTTGTCGTGGGGGTAGATTTCCTGGATGTCGATGACGGCCAGGAGGGTGCCGTCGGCGTGATGAAGGGCGGCGCGGCCGCCTTCGGCGAGGGTGGCCTTGACGGCGTCATCGACGGCGAGGGTGATGGGGATGGGCCAGACGGCGCCGCCGGCGAGGTGCATGGACTTGCAGATGCCCTGGAAGTCGGCCTGGGTGGCGAATCCGGTGAGCGGGCTAAAGGCCCCGATGGCGATCATTTCCAGATCGCAGGCCTGCTTGGCGCTGAGGGTGATCCTGGGAAGTGACGCGGCCTGGTCGGCCAGCGCCTTGGCTGCGTCGGCGTCGGCCAGACGATTTACCAATTGTCCACCATGTGGTTGAATTAACGTGCCCATCGCGCAACGATCCTTTGTGACAGATTCTCGGTTCGATCCAGGTAAAGCGAATCTCCCGCCCACCCAAGAACGGCTAGTATAGGTGACGAGGGACCGGTGACAAGCGGGGAGAATAGGGGCCGAGGGGCGGGTCCGATGCCGC
The DNA here is from genome assembly GCA_002685935.1 of Planctomycetaceae bacterium. Lineage (GTDB taxonomy): Bacteria > Planctomycetota > Phycisphaerae > Phycisphaerales > Zrk34. The sequence goes on from NYZD01000170.1 coordinate 22,002, forward strand.
CCGGACTGCATCGCAAGGAAGGACGATATGGAGCAGCTGACCAGCCCCCAGGAAGCGGACGCCCGGATCGACGCCGATCAGCCGACGTGGCTGTTGAAACATTCCACGGCATGCCCGATTTCGCATGGGGCACTGGCGGAGTTTGAGCGGTACATCGCGGATTACCCGGATGAGCCAGCGGCGATCGTGGTCATCCAGCGGAATCGGCCGGTATCGCATCACGTGGCGGAGCGGCTGGGGATTCGCCATGAGAGCCCGCAGCTGTTCCTGGTCCAGAACGGCGCGGCGTTATGGCACGCGTCGCACGGCGGCATCACGGCGGCCGCCATGGCGCGGAATCGGGAGCGGGTGGTGAGCGATGGCGGCTGACGCGGAGTTCAAGGATTACGTGCTGGATCAGCTTCGTGAGCTGGACGAGGTGGTTGCCAAGCGGATGTTCAGCGGATGGGGATTGTATCATCGGGGAGTGTTTTTCGGGATTGTCAGCCGGGGCCGACATTACTTGAAGACGGACGCGGCGTTTCGTGAGTTGTTTGTGGATGCGGGGACGGGGCCGTTCCAGCCGACGGCGAAGATGACGCTCAAGACGTATTACGAAGTGCCGGCGGAGGTGTTGGAGGACGCGTGCGTTTTGGGTGAATGGGCTCGGCGCGCGGTGGCGTGCAAGCTGGCCGATGGCGAGGATTGAAGACCCGTTGCGAGACGGGCCGAAATGAACGTAGGTTGTTCGCCCGATCGAATTGATTGCAGACATGAGTTCGACGACTCCTGGAAAACCTGTGACGGCGACGAACGCAAGTGGATCGCCTCATGCTGCGCCGCTGGAGTTGACGGGGCGGCACGTGCATTTTGTGGGCATCGGCGGCTGCGGGATGAGCGGGCTGGCGCGGATCGTCCGCGCGGCCGGCGCGTATTGCACGGGGACGGACTCGGTCGGTAGTGCGGTGACGGATGCGCTGATCACAGACAACATCGCGGTGACACTGCGGCAGGACGCGGCCACGGTGCCCGAGCCATGCGATTTGCTGGTGATCAGTGCCGCGGTGCCGCGGACGCATCCGGAGGTGGTTGAGGCGGAGCGGCGGGGCGTGGCGGTGATGAAGTACGCGGAGCTACTGGGGGGCATGATGGTCGGCCGCACGGGCGTCGCGGTGGCGGGGACACATGGTAAATCGACGACCACGGCGATGCTGGCGCACACGTTGATCCGGTGCGGGCTGGATCCGTCTTTCATTGTGGGCGCGACTTGCGAGCAGATCGGCGGCGGGTCGCGGGTGGGTCGACCGGACATGCTGGTGGCCGAAGCGTGTGAATACGATCGCTCGTTTCATCATTTTCATCCGACGCACGGGGTGATTTTGAACGTGGAGGAGGATCACCTGGATGTTTACGGTTCGCTGGATGCGGTGATCGAGTCGTTCGGTCAGTTCGCCCAGCGGATCGATTCGGGGGGGACGCTGTTGATCGGTCATGATTCGGCTCAGCGGACGGCGGTGGCATCGGGGCTGCGATGCGGGGTTGAGACGATCGGTTACAGCCCACAGGCGGATTGGACGTTGGCGGCGGAACACAGCGCGGCCGGCCAGCAGGTTACGATTCATCACGACGGCGCGGCGGTGTGCAGTTACGCAAGTGTTCTTCCCGGCGAGCACATGGCGTACAACACGGCGGCGGCTGCGATCACGGCGCATCGGATGGGGGCGGAGTGGGCGGACATCGCGGCGGCGTTGAGTGAGTTTCGCGGATTGGATCGGCGAATGCAGACGCTGGGCGAGCACGACGGAGTGACGGTGATCGATGACTACGGGCACCACCCCACGGAGATCGACGTGACGCTGCGGGCGCTGCGCGGACATCACAAGCCGCAGGGGCGGGGCGGTCGGCTGGTGTGTGTGTTTCAGCCGCATCAGCATTCGCGGACGCGGTTTCTGTTGGAGCAGTTCGCGGCGAGCTTTTCACACGCGGACGTGGTGATCGTGCCGCATATTTATTTCGTGCGGGATAGTGAGGAGGATCGGCGAGCGGTGAACGCGGCGGATCTGGTCGCGCAACTCCATGCGCGGGGGGTGATTGCCGAGCACATTGATGCGTTTGACGACATTGTGACGCACCTGCGTCACCTGACGCGGCCGGGCGATCTGCTGGTGGTGATGGGGGCGGGGCCGGTGTGGCAGGTGGCTAAGTCGTTTATTGACGGGAGTTGAGCGGGACGGCGGGGGTCCTTTGCACTTTGCTGCAATAGCCGGGGTATGACGGGGACATCAATAGTCCGTTGGTGGACGTGATGGGCAGGGCCCTGGGCCGCGGCATCGCGGACGCCATGACGCGGCGGATAAGAGGCAAGAGGAAGGGCCCCGGCCCCGGGGCGGCGGGGCGAATCGGCAGTTTCGGTGTTGGGATAACCAAGTGGGCGGAAGGATGAAGGTGGTTCACATCCATCTTGATTGATTGCCCATGGGACTGTGTGCGCGATGGTTGCGCCACGGCTTTGAACGCTCGCAACTCGAAGGAGATAGACGCGGATGAACAAGCACATTCTACGGAAACCAATGAGAGTCAGGACTTTGAGTCAACTGACGGTGATCGCCACGGCGTGGCTGGGGGTGATGCTGATTGGGGCGGCGCCGGCCGAGGCGGCGTTCCCCAAGCTGGCGCTGGAGCCGGTGTCGGTCGGAGAACTGGTTGCGCCGGTGGGGATTGAGAACGCCGGCGACGGGTCGGGGCGACTGTTCACGATCGATCAGCGGGGGTTGGTGAACATCATCGATAGCGCGGACAACCTGTTGGCGACGCCGTTCCTGGATATTGAATCCTTGCTGGTACCGCAGCGGGCGGGCTTTGATGAGCGGGGTCTGCTGGGCATGGCGTTCCATCCGGACTACGGGATGGCGAACACATTCGGCGAGGACAAGTTCTATGTGTATTACAGCGCCCCGGACCCGGGCGCGCCGGGGACGGCGGCGGACGCGATCGATCACATGGCTGTGATCGCGGAGTTTTCCGCGGCACCGGGGTCGAACGTGGCGGATCCGAATTCGCAGCGGATTCTGCTGACGGTGCAGGAGCCGCAGTTCAATCACGATGGAGGTGACGTGGCGTTTGGCCCGGACGGGATGCTGTACATCGCGCTGGGCGACGGGGGCAGTTCGAACGACAACGACGCCGGTCATACGGGCGGCGACCCGAATCAGCCCAACGGCGTGCTGGGCAACGCTCAGGACCGCACGAACCTGCTGGGCAGCATTCTGCGGATTGACGTCGAAGGCAATAACGGGCCGGGCGGGCAGTATGGGATTCCGGCGGACAATCCGTTTGTCGGCGACGGCGGCGGGGTTCGCGAGGAGATTTTTGCGTACGGTTTGCGGAATCCCTGGCGGTTCTCGTTTGATGACGGGCCGGGCGGGACGGGCGAGTTGTTCGTGGCGGACGTCGGCCAGAGCTCGGTTGAAGAGGTCAGCATCGTCGGCAGCGGCGACAACATGGGCTGGCGGGTGAAGGAGGGATCGTTTGATTTCGATCCGAACACGCCGCTGAACGATCCGAACGTGGTGCTGGTCGATCCGATCGCGGAATACTCGCGGGCGGGGAACGCGTTGGGCCTGCCGGCGATCGGTCGCACGGTGGTGGGCGGCCATGTCTATCGCGGTTCGGCGTCTCCGGAACTGGACGGCAAGTACATCTTCGGGGATTGGTCGGACAACTTTGTGCCGGGCAACGGGACGCTGCTGGGTCTGGAGGACGTGGGCGGGGGCAACTGGGATCTGTCGGTGCTCGCCGTGCTGGGCGGGAATCCGATCGGCGAGTATCTGATCGCCTTCGGCGAGGACGAAAACGGCGAGCTGTACGCGCTGACGCGGCAGCAACTGGCGGCGGTGGTGGACTCGACGACAGGTCATCCGACCGCCGCGGTGTATCGGTTGGTGGTGGTGCCGACACCCGCGGCCGGTGGAGCCGGACTGGGATTGGTCGCGGTGCTCGCCGCGCGGCGGCGACGTCGGTGCTGAACGGGGTTCAGTGAACGGTGTTCACCCCCGGCCACGCCGTGTGGCCGGGGGTGATTTTCTGATGTGATCGAGCGTGACTTGCAATGCGGCGGGTCATATCGTGACGTATTTGACTAATGCAGCATTGGCGGCGCAGGCAGGGCACCGGCCGGTCCTTGGGCATAAGTCGCTTAATGAATTGCACTTAAAAGCGATGAAGGAGAGCGACATATGCGTTTTGGTATCACCATTGGACTGACAATTCTGGCTTTTGGCTTGGCGGCGAAACCGGCGTCGGCGGTGACCTGCGGCCAGATTGATGATTTTCAGGCCTTGAGTGTCTCGGGCTGGGTCGAGGGATTTGGCAGCCCGAATCCCCCGACGGTCGTCTCTGACGGGGGGCCGGGCGGGGTGGGCGATCATGCACTTGAGAACAGTTCGAGCGGCGGGTTCGGGCCCGGCAGCAAGATGATCATGTTCAACGCCGCCCAGTGGACCGGTGACTATACGGCGCTGAATCTGCCTGAGGTGCGGATCGAGGCGCGGATGGCGAACACGGGCGCGACGGCGCTGTCGATGCGGATCGCCTTGCAGGGCGCGTTCGGGCAACGGTATGCCACGACGACCGGGGCGGCGCTGCCGGCCGATGGGCAGTGGCATCAGGTGAGCTTCGGGTTGACGGCGTCGGACCTTTCGCTGATCGGCGGCTCGGCTTCGCTGGCGACGGTGCTGGGCAATGTCTCGGAGATGCGCATCAACTCCGCTTCTGCTCCTGCGTGGACCGGCGACAGCCTCGTGGGCACGCTCCGCATGGACAATCTGGTCATTCGTGTGCCGGGCGATGTGAACGGGGACGGCATCGTGGACATTGGCGATCTGGCGCTGATCGGCGGCCAATGGGCCACGGCTGGCGCGGGATCGTCCGGGTCGCTGGGCAATGGTGATATCTCCGGCGACGGCGACGGCGTGGACATCGGCGATCTGGCGGTGGTCGGCGGGAACTGGAACCTGTCGGGGACGGTCTCGTTGGGCGGGTCTGGCGCTTCGGCGGTCCCGGCGCCTCCGGCGGCGGCGGTGGGTGCGATCGGGCTGGCGGGTTTGGCGGCGCGGCGGCGGAGTTAATCGTCGCGGCGTTGGTCTCTATGAATCAAGCACGCCGGGGCCATGCTCGGACAACCGTAATACCGAGTATTGGGAATTGAGCAGTGCGTGATCGTTGGTATCGCGCACGGTTTGCCATGCGCGCTTCATCAGTCGCCTGACGGTGTCGGCGCACGCCGGATCGTGGATGCGGTTGCGCATCTCGTGCGGGTCGGCGGCCAGGTCGTACAGTTCATCAAAGTCGAATCCGTTCCAGACCAGTTTCCAGTGTCCGTCCCAGATCACGCGCTGGCTGAACCAGTGGCGGGTGCCGAAGTATTCGGCGTGTTTGGCGGGGTGTTTGAGCAGCGGCGCGAACGAACGGCTGTCGGGTGATTGAATCGGGGCGGCGCCGGTCAGGTCGAGCAGCGTGGGGCACAGATCGTGCAGGCCGACGCGGGCGGGGGGGGTCTGGTTGGCGGCGATGTCCGGGCCGGCGATGAGCATGGGGATGCGGTAGGTGGGCTCCCAGGCGCCGACGTTTTTCATGTAGGTGCCGTGCGCGCCGAGGTTCTCGCCGTGATCGGAGGTGAGGATGATGATCGTGTCGTCGAGTTGGCCGGCTTGTTCGACGGCGTCGATGAGGCGGCCGTACTGTTGGTCGATCTCACTGATCATGCCGTAGTAGCATCGGGCAGTCTGGCGGTGTTGGGCGTCGGTCATGTCGTCGAAGGGCCGCCGCGATTTGCGATAGAGGCCGGGGCGATCGAGCAAGTCGTCGCGCAGGCTTGGCGGCGAGGCGAGGTCGACGCCCTCGTACAGGTCGTAGGCTTCGCGGGAGCACACGAACGGATCGTGCGGTTCGATCACGCTGGCGAAACAGCACCAGGGCTGGTCGCGGTTGAGCGCGTCGCGCAGGAATTGGTGGGCGAGGTGGGTGGTAACGCCCATCATGCGACGGTCGGGTGGGGTGTCGGTGATGCCGCACAGGCCATCGGGGTTGTAGCCGGGCGGGCCGGTGAGGGTGTGGAACCAGTCGATGGCGGCGTCGGGTTGGTTTTGGTTAAGTTGTCGGGTGGCGTCGACGAACATCGGGCCGCGTCCGCCGCCGTCGACCTGCCAGCCGAAGGATTCGAGTTGGTTGGTCCGTTCGACGTGCCACTTGCCGAAGTAGCCGGTGTGATAGCCGGCGTTAGTGAGGCGCTGGGCCCAGTGGGGTTTGTCGCGGCGAAGCAGGCCCTGGTCGTCGTCGACGCAGTGATCGACGGTGAGGACGCCGTGCGAATGCGGGAGCAGGCCGGTCATGAGCGAAGCACGGGCGGGTGAGCAGACGGGGTTGGGGGTGTAGGCGTTGGTGATCCGCAGGCCGCGTGCGGCGAGGCGGTCGAAGTGGGGCGTCTGGCAGGGGTGATCGGGGTCGAGCACACCGCCCTGCATCTGGTCGGTCATGAGGAAGAGGATGTTGGGCTGATCGGCCATGCAGGGCGTGATAGCCGAACGACGGGCGAGGCGCAATCTCGCGGGCGCGTCTGGCGATCGCGCGGGGCTGGACGTATCCTGCGTGGGTGATGAAACCACGCACACTGATCTTGCGAGCGGCGGGGACGAATTGTGACGTGGAGTTGGCGCATGGGTTCGAGTTGGCGGGCGCGACGGCGCAGCGCGTGCACCTGAATCGGTTGATCGACGAGCCGGATCAGTTGCATGAGTATCAGTTGCTCGGGTTGCCGGGGGGATTCAGCTACGGGGACGACATCGCGGCGGGGCGGATTCTTGCGAATCGGCTGCGTCAGCGTTTGTATCCGGCGCTGCGTCAGTTCATCGCGAACGGCAAGCCAATCATCGGGATCTGCAATGGGTTTCAGGCACTGATCAAGACAGGGCTGCTGCCGGGCTTCGAGTTGGGCGATGCGCCGCCGGCGCAGTGTGCGACGCTGACGGATAACACGCTGCCGCGATTCGTGGATCGATGGGTGGGTTTGCGTGCCGAGCCGGGCACGCGTTGTGTGTGGACGCGCGGGCTGGATCGGTTCGAATTGCCGATCGCGCACGGCGAGGGGCGATTCGTCGCTTCGGATGAGGTGTTGGATCAACTGGAATCAGCGGGGCAGGTGGCGCTGCGGTACACCGACAATCCGAACGGATCGATGCGCGACATCGCCGGTGTTTGCGATCCGACGGGTCTGGTGTTTGGTTTGATGCCGCACCCGGAGCGGTTTCTGGATGTGACGAATCATCCGGGTTGGACGCGCGAAGCGATTGAAGGCGCAGCCGGCCGCACGTTCTTCCAAAACGCCGTCGAACATGTCAGTAGCGAAGCCGCGACGCGCACGTGACCGTTGGCGTGTCGCGTGATGAGGCCGCGCTGCCGGAGATTGACATTCTCCCCGCCGGTCCGTTCAAACCGCATCCGCGAAACGCTGGATGATTCATCCCGTCTTTGCCGCGCGCGTTTTGGGTAGAATAGGTCTATCGTGAGGGGCGCCAATGTTCGACCTGAACCGCGACGATCCCAGCATCTCCTCCGCCGATGAGAGATGGTTGCTCGATGTTGGCGCGTCGCCCGCTGCCAAACGCACGACTGCCTACTGCGTCCTGGGAGCCTACGCGTTTGTGGGGACGCTCTGGTATGGGCGTGAATTGGCGGGGGATCCGATGGCGACCGAAGACCTTGAGTCGGTCTTAACGTACGTGTCGATCGCGGCGATGATTGTTGTCTTGTATGTGTGGCGTTTTCGGTTGCGCGTTGATGTGCAAGGTGTTCGATATCGCCATCTGCTGTGGTGGCGCTACCAACCATGGGAGAAGCCGATCGTCGACAAACGCACCGGTCTGGCGACCGGCAAGACGGCGCCGTTTCGATTGTCGGCATGCATCGTCTTAACAAGCGCAGAGCATTGGTCGCGCGTGATGGATATTCGATCGTCTCAAGTGCCGCAACCGCCGCTGCCGGAGCCGGCCGATCGGTCCATCATCACCAATGGGGTCCGGATGCTGGAATGCGATGAGAACGGCCTGACACACCACGGTCCCCGGCAAGTGGTTCAACATTGGTCATGGGATGAGATTGAACGCATCGAGATGATCATTTCGGACTATTACGAACCCCGTCTTCGGAAGATCCAAGTATTTTCCTCCTCGGAAACGATCGAGTTTCGATACCCAGAGGATCGGCCGCGTTGCGCCGTCAAGATCGCGACGTTGCGTCGGTATCTGCCGGATGAGTCGCTGGTAGTCACAACGATGACCGACATTGCGTCAGATGCGAATGAGGCACGCCGGCGAGCGCAACACGAACTGGGGGAACTAAGACGCTTGATCAAGGCCGGTCGGCAATTATCGTGGACTTTTGGCGTGATGTCCGTAGTGATGTCCGTATTGATGCTTTGGTTGTTGCTGGAAGATCCACCGGGGCGGACACGTCCGGCGGGCGATAGCTTAGTGTATTTGGCGTCGATTTTCGTGGTTGTTTGCCCAGCTCTTGCGGTCATTTACTTCAAAGGAATCCGCCGCACGGACCCTCGGCAGGGAAGTTACTACCGCGCGTATCAGCAATTCAAGGCGGATGCGTGATAGGCGCTCTGTGCATGTGTGTCGCAGCCGCAACTTGACGATTGATTCGTCCCGTCTTCGATGCGCCGGATCGGGCTACAATGCGCCTAGGTTCTGCCTGGCGGCTGATTTGTTCGGCGCATGTTCGGTTGCGCGATGTCGAGTTTGATGTGAGACTGGTCTTCG
>NYZD01000171.1 GCA_002685935.1 Planctomycetaceae bacterium
CCCCAACGAGACTTTTGCCACGGGCTGCTAGACGATAGAGGGATCTTCGTCGGTTCCGGGGGGCCGGTCACGCAGATCGTCCGCGAAGGCGACCTCGTCCCGGGCGAGGTCGCCGGCGGCATCGAACATTCGATCCTTGGCGACATCGCGCTCAACGAGGTCGGCCAGGTGGCTTTCGAATCGTTTCTCACGTCGAACCAGACCGCGCTGTTTCGCGGCTCCGGCGGAGCGGTCACGGAGATCGTCCGCAAAGGTGACGCGGCGCCGGACGGTAACGGCCAATTCTCCAGCTTTTCCGATCCGTTATTCAATGACTTGGGCCAGGTGGGCTTCACCGGGAACCTGAGCGGAACCATCGGCGGCAACAATGACAGTCGGGGCGTGTTTCGCGGCACGGGCGGCGCGGTGACTCAGGTCGTGCGGCAGGGCCAGCCCGCGCCGGATGGCAACGGCACGTTCTTCACATTCAACTTCCCCAATATGGGCAACACCGGCGAAATTGCGTTCACCGGAAGGCTGAGCGGAACGAGCGGCGGATCAAGTGACGACTATGGCATGTTCAAGTCGAATGGCATTACGACGACCCAGATCATCCGCGAGGGACAGAGCGTGCCCAACGGCGTGGGCGTTTACACCTCAACGCCCTTCGACGCTGCAATCAATGATGTCGGGCAGGTGGCCTTCACGTCGCAGATTTCTTTTGGTTTCAGCGATGGCCTCTTTGTTTACGATGATTCGGCGGGCGTGATGGAGGCCGTGCGCCGCGGGCAACCGCTACTGGGGTCCACGATCCAGAACTTCTCGTTCGGCCACGTCAGCCATCAGGGCGATGAACGTGATGGGTTCAACAACAAGGGCGAGGTCACCTTCGGATTCCAACTGTTCAACGGCGTCACCGGCATCGCGCTATGGTCACCGGACGTCGGCTCGACGGCGAACAACCCCATCCTGCCGAGTTCCGGTGGCGGGGGCACACCGTTTAGCTTCACTGGCGCCCCTGGCGGCGGCAACTGGTTCGATTCGCCCCTCGCCGGCGGCTACCAATATGCCACGGACGGCAATTCGAACTTTACTGAAGTGGGACTGCCTTCGTTGGGCATCGTGGCCGATGGCGACGGGCAGTACACGGTCACCAGTGTGCTGGGCACGCAGGTGGTCAGCGCCGGAAGCAACTTGATCTTCGCATCCCCGGTCAACGCGTTCACGATCACCGGCATCAGCCCGCTGGTCGATGGCGGTGATCCGCTGGCGTTCCCGACGTTCCTGGACTTCGATCAGTCCACGGCGGATTTCACGATGACGCCTCTGGCGGCGGTCATCCCCGTGCCGCTGACGTTGCCGGCGGGGCTGATGCTTCTGGGTTCGCTGGGCATGCGTCGGGGCCGACGGTCATCATCGCGGCGCTAATGTTTTGTACATCCCGGGCGGGTCAAGGGCGGTGTCGTCGAGGTTGGTTTACTTCCACGCGACGATGGGTTTGACGTGCGCGCGGTTGACGACGCTTTGGGGCCAGCGGCCGTGGATGAGGTCGTCGGCGATTTCGAGGCTGGCACGTTGGAAGTGGTAGAGGAAGTCCTGGACGTGTGAGCCGAGGTGGGGGGTGAGGGTGACGTTTTCCATTTTGAGCAGTGGGTTGTCGGGGGCGGGGGGTTCGGTTTCGTAGACGTCGAGGACGGCTTCGGCGATGACACCGTTGCGGAGGGCGTGGATGAGTGCGGGTTCATCGACGACGGGGCCGCGGCAGGTGTTGATGAGTTTGGCGGTGGGTTTCATCCTGGCGAGAGCGTCGGCGTTGATGAGGTGAAAGGTGTGATCGTTGAGGGGGCAGTGCAGGGAAACGAAATCGGATTCGGTGAGAAGGTGGTCGAGCTCGCATTTGGTGACGTTGAGCTTGGCCATTTCGTCGGCGTCGACGAGGGGGTCGGTGGCGAGGAGGTTGACATCGAAGCCGCTGAGTTTTTTGGCGACGGCTTTGGCGATGTATCCAAAGCCGACGAGGCCGACGGTTTTGCCGGGGATGGCGCCGATGGGCAGGTTGTCCATCTCGGTCCATTTGTTTTCGCGCATGCGGCGGTCGTGCCAGGCGATGCGTCGGTCGGCGATGATGATGAAACCGACGGTAAGATCGCTGACGGCCTGCGCGGTGGCCCAGGGGGTGTTGCAGACGATGATGCCTGATTGGGTGGCGGCGTCGACGGGGACATCGTTGGTGCCGCTGCCGGATCGGATGATGGCGACGACGTCGGGCATGGCGGCGAGGGCGTTCTCGGTGAGGCATCGGCCGGAGCCATGGATCCAGATGACCTGCGCGCCCTTGGCGGTTTCGATCGCCTGGTCTTCGGTGGTGCACTGGTTGACGACGAACTGGAGGTCGCGGTCGTCAAACCATCCGGTAATCCAATCGGCGACGTCGGAGGTGGAGTAGGAGAGCAGGGCGAAACGTTTGATGTCGGCGGCGGTGACCACGGGTCAGACTCCTGGGGGTCTTGGGATTTGGACGAGACAGTCTACGTGAAGGGCGTGAACAACGCAGGCGGGCGGGGATGGTGGCGGGGGGCGGGGCGGTTAAGATACGGGGCGTTTTGCCGGTGCGAGCCAGAAGGGAACGGTCAGATGGAACGTGACACGGCGTTTGAGATGGCGACGTCGAACATCCGGTACGGGCCGGGCGTGGTGCGCGAGGTCGGGATGGACTTTGTGGACATGGGGGCGAAGCGGGTGGCGTTGATGACGGACGCGCATCTGGCGGGGTTGGCGCCGGTGGCGAACGTGCGGCAGTCACTGGAGGACGCGGGGGTGGATTACGAGGTGTACGACCGGGTGCAGGTGGAGCCGACGGACGGGTCGTTTAAGGATGCGATCGGGTTCGCGGAAGCGGGGGGGTTCGATGCGTTCGTGGCGGTGGGGGGCGGGTCGACGATTGATACGGCGAAGGCGGCGAATCTGTACTCGACGTATCCGGCTGATTTTCTGGATTACGTCAATGCGCCGATCGGAAAAGGCAAGCCGGTGCCGGGGGCGTTGAAGCCGCTGATCGCGGTGCCGACGACGGCGGGGACGGGGAGCGAGACGACAGGGGTGGCGATTTTCGATTTGGAGAGCATGCACGCGAAGACGGGGATCGCGCATCGGCGGTTGAAGCCGACGTTGGGGATTGTGGATCCGCAGAACACGCGGACGCTGGGGCACACGGCGGCGGCGTCGACGGGTCTGGACGTGTTGAGCCATGCGATTGAATCGTACACGGCGATTCCGTTCGATCGGCGTCCGAAGCCGGACCGACCGGTGATGCGTCCGGCGTATCAGGGATCGAATCCGATCAGTGACATCTGGTCGCTGAAGGCATTGCGGATGGTGGATGGTTATTTGATTCGCGCGGTGGAGCACCCGGAGGATGAAGAGGCGCGGGGGATGATGTTGCTGGCGGCGGCGTTCGCGGGGATGGGGTTTGGGAATGCGGGGGTTCATCTGCCGCACGGGATGTCGTATCCGGTGTCGAGCATGGTGCGTTCGTATCGGCCGGCGGACTATCCGGTGGATCATGCGCTGGTGCCGCACGGGACGAGCGTGATCTTGAATGCGCCGGCGGTGTTTCGGTTTACGGCGTCGGCGTGTCCGGGGCGTCATCTGGCGGCGGCGGCGGCGTTGGGGGCGGACGTGAGCGGGGCGAGCGACGGCGATGCGGGGGATGTGCTGGCGGATCGGATTATCTATTTCATGAAAACGCTGAAGGTGCCGAACGGGTTGTCGGCGGTGGGGTACGAGGCGGGAGACATCCCGAAGTTGGTGGAGGGGACGCTGCCGCAGCATCGGGTGACGAAGCTGTCGCCGCGTGAGGCGGATGAGGCGGCGTTGACGGGGTTATTCGAAGACGCGATGACGTATTGGTGAAGGACCTATGAAGACATTACGGAACTACATTGGCGGGCAGTGGTGCGAGGCGGAGGCGACGGGATTGCTGGACGTGGAGGACCCGGGGACGGGGGCGGCGATCGCGCGGGTGCCGCTGTCGACGGAGGCGGAGTTGGATCGGGCGGTGGCGTCGGCGCGGGCGGGGTTTGAGACGTGGCGGTCGATGCCGGTGTCGGGGCGTGTGGGGCCGCTGTTCAAGTTGGCGGAGTTGTTGAAGCAGCACAGTGAGGCGATCGCGCGGGGGCTCTCGGAGGAGATGGGCAAGAGCCTGCCGGATGCGCGGGCGGAGTTGAAGCGGACAATCGAGAACACGGAAGTGGCGTGCGGGATGCCGACGATGATTCAGGGCGACAACCTGATGGACGCGGCGAGCGAGATAGACGGGGAGGTGATCCGGCTTCCGATCGGGGTGTTCGCGGCGATCGTGCCGTTCAATTTTCCATCGATGGTGCCGTTCTGGTTTCTGCCGTACGCGGTGGCGGCGGGAAATGCGTTCGTGTTGAAGTGTTCGGAGCAGGTTCCGATCACGTCGCAATTGCAGTTTGAACTGATCGATCAGTGCGGGTTTCCGCCGGGGGTGTTGAATCTGATTAACGGGGACAAGACGATCGCGGAGGCGATCTGCGGGCACGCGGGGATTGACCGGGTTTCTTTTGTGGGATCGTCGGCGGTGGCGCGGGTGGTGGCCGAGTCGTGTGCGCGGCATGGGAAGCGGTGTCAGGCGCTGGGATCGGCGAAGAATTATCTGGTGGTGATGAACGATGCGAAGATGGATGAGGTGGTGCGGAACATGCTGACAAGTTGTCTGGGGTGCGCGGGTCAGCGTTGCATGGCGGCGAGCGCGATCGCGTGCGTGGGGGATGATGTTTACGCGGAGACGGTGGCGCGGTTCACGGAGGCGGCGAAGGGGGCGGTGGTGGGTTATCCGTTGGATGAGCGTTACGGTCAGACGGATGTGGTGGGGCCGGTGATTTCGGCGGGGGCGCAGGCGCGGATTGAATCATTGATACAGGCGGGTGTGGATGAGGGGGCGACGTTGATGCTGGACGGTCGCGGGGTTGTGGTGGCGGGACATGAGGGGGGGCATTTTGTTGGGCCGACGGTTTTGTCGGACGTGACGCCGGGGATGGCAGTGGAGCGGACGGAGATTTTCGGTCCGGTGGTGATCATCATGAAGTTCGGGACGCTGGACGAAGCAATCGCGGCAATCAATCGGCATGAGTATGGGAATGGCGCGTCGATTTACACGCAGAACGGGTATTGGGCGCGGAAATTCAAGATGGAAACGCAGGCGGGGATGATCGGGATCAACGTGGGGATACCGGCGCCGATCGCACCGCTGCCGTTTGGGGGGATGAAGGGGTCGATTTTCGGTGATATCAAGGGTCAGAGCAAAGAGGTGGTGAACTTCTTCACGGAGCGAAAGATTATCACCGAGCGGTATTGGCGGGAGGATTGAGGGAGTCGAAGCGGGGCGTGAGTCTCTGGGTGATCGATGTTGGCGCGCTCCTGATTCGAATGATCTGGGTGAGATGGGGTCGCCTTATTGAGGTCTCGAGTCCACGGCGGGTAATGATTGAATCCAACGTTCACGGTCGCGCGTGCTGATGACGTCAAGCGGGTGAAGGGTGTGGTCGAGGCCGATCCATCGTTCGCCGTCGTCGGCGGTCAACGTGCGCGGGGCGACATGCAACTGCTGAGGGTGCGCCTTGGGCGATCTGGTATCAGAGCGCGGGGTCCGCGGCACTGTGCGCGTCGGTGTGGTGTTTCGTCGCCGGCCTATCAGGGCTCAATGGCGCCGAAGGGTTTCCACGTTCCCGGCGTTCCTGGTTCGGTGCATACCCACCCGACATGGCCACCGGCGCTCGGCGCGACGTTCCACACGATGTCGCCGCGCGCGTGCTCACCGTCGACGGGCGCTGCAGCTGCGATGTTCTGGTGTCTGGCGATCGGTCCGCCTCCGATCCAGAGGCCGTTGGGGAATTCGATCGAGCCGGCCGGCAGCGGCGTATTGCGTCCGCCGGTCTCGGTCGTGGAGATGTCGGTGACGTAGCGAATGCCGGCGGACGCGGGTAGTTCTGGATGACGGGATTCAAACGCGCCGGCGTTCTGGTTCCAGGCGAGCACGTCGATTGTTGACGGGGATGAATCGGCGACGGTCACGGTGAGCAGGGCGTTGGCGCGATCGGCGAGCACGATATCGGCGGCCCGGTCGGATCCCGCGGCCCGATTGGTGACTCGGACGCGATTGGTCCTGAACCCGGCGGCATCGGGGACGATGTTGGCGGTCCCGGTGCGCGCGATATAGCCGGTGCCCCCATTTTCTATCCGGACCGAGGTAATGCGCCCGTCGGTGATGACGGGAGTCAGGACGGCGCCGGCGCCGCTGGGGGGATATATGTTGGCTTTGGCTTTGGTGTAACCGGCGCCGTAACTCGTCATCAGGATTCCGGTGATCGCGCCTTTAGGTCCGGTGCTGACGACCATTCCTTTGGCGCCGTGTCCATCGCCGTCGAAGCTGACGAACGGATAGTCATCCTGCGAGCTCATGACGCCGCCGAGGACCAGGATGCCGGGAGCGAGGTCGGTGTTCTGTCCCATCTCCGCGTAGCACCCGACGAATACATTGGCCCTGCTCCGGGCCTTGTAACTTTTTCTGCTTGCGGAGGCGGTGTGACATTGGATGTAGGTATTGCCGAGCAATGAATCGTCGTAGATCTGCCAGCCGTCATTCCAGGTGCCGTTGAACTTCGAGCAGACGCCGGCGTTTGTATCAGCGCCGCTGACAAACAGGCCGTGGCCGCCGTTGTTCAGCGCCGAGCAGTCAGTCATGGACCAGAGATTGGCATTGCCGGTTCCCTTCGATGCGCTGGCGACAATGTTGAAGCCGTTCTCGGCAAAATACTGCACGTTGACGCGCTGGACGTAGATTGCGCCGCTGGCATGAATTCCGTGGCCGGTGTTGTCTTTGCTCATGGCATGGACGGTTAGGTCGCGAATTGTGGAGTAGCCGGTGCGGACGCGGAGTCCGGTTGTATTTGGCGGGAACATCAATCGTGACACGGACGACTGGACGTGGTGGGCGGACTGTCTGCCCTCGATGGTCAAGAGCTTGGTGATTTCCCAGGTGCGGGCCAGGTAATAATCACCATTGGCGATGTTGATCTTTCCGCCGCGGTTGGTTCCGCCTTGGCGGTCGAACGAATCGTGCGCGGCCTTGAAGGCAGGTTGGCTGTCGGTCCTGCCGTCGCGGTCGCCGTCTGGTTTGGCGCCCCACCATTCGGGGTATACCTCGGCGACACTGCCGGCATTGAACGTCACGCCGCTATCAAACCCGGTGAAGATCTGATAGATCCCCGTTTGGAGCTTGCTACCTTCGGCGAAGGTGATGCTGCCGCCGTCGGCTTTGATGAGTTGGCCTCCTTTGGGGATGACCAGGTTGATATTCCCGGGCACAATCACGGCGGTCGAGATGATCTGTCGGTCGGTGACATGCAGATCCGTTTCAGTGGATCCGATGGCGGTGATGGCCGCGGCCAGCGATTGATAGTCGCGGACCGCGACGATATTCAGCGCGGAGCCGGCAGGTGGATTGTCGGCGGCTGCGGGTATCGGGCAAGCGGCGACGATCAGGATGACAAGCAGAGGGGTGTGGTTTTTCATTTGTTTCGTCCCTATGTTCCTGAGGGCCATCGTTCGGCCGTGTTCGGATTGTTGTGAGACAGCAGTCGCGGCATCAAGGGCGCGCCCGGCGCCGGCGTTTGAAGCAGCCATTGTACCGATGAATCGCGGGTGACCGATCCGCCCGGCGTGAAGCGGTTCACGTTTGCGACATGTGGTCGTTCAACACGGTTGGGGCGGCCACATGCTGCGCGGTGCTGGACGACCTATCGGGTCACAATCGACATCAGGCGCGTCAGCTAATTGAAGTGACCGGCGTCGCGTTGCGTTTCCTGCCGCCGTACAGCCCGGACCGGATTCGGATCGAGTGGATTTTCGCGAAGATCAAACCGCGGCTGCGTTCGCTGCCTGTCGCGTGCGCGACGTGTCGTGTCAAGCGATGCGGCGGTTGCTGGATCAAGTGACCGCGTCGGACGCCGCCAACTGCTTCGGACATGAATGGGTATACGTTACCGGTGGAATAGGTTTGCTCCAAGTGATGGCCAAAACGTACAATATGTTTCACACAGACGCTTTGGTGGGATGGCCGAGCGGCTGAAGGCACCGGTCTTGAAAACCGGCAGGCGTCACTGACGTCTCGGGGGTTCGAATCCCTCTCCCACCGCTTGTCCGCATCGCACGTGCGGCGAGATCGTATGCGCAGCGGCGGTCGGGATATTTGACAGCATTCGTGCCGGGCGTGACGATGTATTGAATCGCGGGAGAGGTGCCGGAGCGGTTGAACGGGCCGGTCTCGAAAACCGGTGAGGACCTCGTGTTCTCCGTGGGTTCGAATCCCACCCTCTCCGTTTACTGAGTGAGCGTGCCCGTTAAGGCCTGCTGCACATTGAGTTGCAGCAGGCCTCGTCAGTTTGGCGCAGTCACTGTCCTAATACTGTCCTAAATGCAGCACTTGCTCTCTGGACATGACCAAGACGCGGCTGCCCCGCCACGGTGGATAGTCCCGTGCACGATCACAGATTTGCATCGATGTGGCGGCTCCGATAGAAGGCTCACTGGATGTGTACCAAGGGGTGACGAGGCAATAGTCGGGATCGGGCATCCGCTCAATCATCGAACAGATTCGGAGGATTCGCAGCCACATCCCCGAACTTCTGCGCGTGATCGGGACCATCGGCATCATGATTCCGGACGCGCCAGGAGATCGACTGATCGTCGGCCCATATCTTGATAGCCGCGGTCGCCCACGCCGGCAGCTCTGAGTTCCGTACGCCAGCGATCTGCGTCAGCTCCAACTCGATGCCCTCTTCTCTTTCACGGAGCCGGACCTCGATCGTGCAGGCGGGCAAGCCCCAACCTCCACCGGCAAACAGATGCGCCCTACCTCGGATGAGATCTGCAAGATAGGCCTCTCCAGCGGCGCAATTCCTTTGTTGAAACGCCATTGAGAGCAGGCGGTCGCCCCTGGTGACCTGCTCAATCAGGCCAGGTACGTCGCGGCAACTCGCAGATCGGAATCGCATATTGCGAATTCGGTCGACTTCTTCAAGACGAATGCTGCCTGCCGCTCTGCAATAGACATCCTCAAGATGCGAAGGTGATCGGAAGACGGTCCTCGCCCCACCGTGCGTCTCGCTCACCTCGAGTAAGCTGAGCAAGGAATCGATCATCGGCGCAAACCGGGCCTGTCGTTGGTGTCGATCAAATCTGGCGGCAATCCTCAAAAAGCGGTCAGTAACACGAGATAGGAGTCGTTCATCAGAGATGATCCTTACGAGATCCGGCCCGAGTTCAAGCGCGTGGTTAAATCGGTTCCGAATAGACCTTGATTGCAGCGATCTTGCCAGCGCCGGCAAGATCGTGGGATCCGCTCCCGCAGCGTTTATTTTTTCAAGACCCGTCCGCGAGTCACGAGGAAGACCAAGACGCTCGAGAACATCCCTGCGCTTCCTGCGTACGTGATCAGCGCACTCCGCCAGCCAGTTATCGACACCGCCATGTCGCTGCAACGGTGAATCATCAGCAATCAACACTGCGATCATCGGCGCCCGTCGTAGCAGGGCTTCATAGCCCGGGATTCGATGGGCTAGGTAGATCATGCGCCAGGGATGCGCCGCCAACGGAAACCGACTGACAACCCTTATCAGTCCCCGCCCAATGATCGTTCGAAGTCGCTTCAGATCCCGAAGTTCGCGTGCCCGTCGCATCCGGTCCTCGGCCAGACTTCCTTCTGAACATGCGCTCGAAGTCTCCCCCTGCTCACCGGCTCGTACCGGGTGCGGACCTTCCGGACTACTGGGGGATCGATGCTGAGCCAGAAGCGCAGGACGGTGCGGCAGAGATAGGCGGGCAGGTGCTGGTTCAGGTGTTGCTCGGTCTCGTACGCCAGATCATTGAATGAGATCGGCGCGCTGATCGCGGCCATGACGTCGGTAGCGGCGTCGAAAACTGACTTCGGCACCAGGAACGGTTGCGTGCCTTGCGCTCGATGTTCGCCCAGGAACCACGCACCGGCGCGACGATGCCGGTGGTACGTCCTCGGCTGCGTTCCCCGGCCGGGTTTGGGTCCGCGCCGGCCGGCGGGGTCCGTTGTCGTTGTTGGCGCGTCAGCCACAGGACCGCTCGAAGCATCGCAAACTCGACGGCGCGGGCGAGGCG
>NYZD01000172.1 GCA_002685935.1 Planctomycetaceae bacterium
GCCGCGCCTGCGCCCGCCGCCGGCACGATCCTCCCCATCATCCTGATCCCCCCGCGCCGGACCGAATCGAAAAGGCCACCCCTCGGCGCCGACATCGCCCGCCGAATCGTCAACCCAAACGCGAAAACCGTAGGCTTCCCCCGGACGACCGGATATACTGACCCCCGCACGATCCCGGCCGTTGACACCACACGTCCACCCGCAGGAGCAAATCATGATCAGACAAGGTCTCGTGCTAAGACTGAAACCCGGCGCGCTCGCCGAGTACGTGCGCCATCACGACAGCATCCCCACCGACTGGCCGGATCTGGCCGCCGCCCTCAAGGTGTCCGGCGTCAAAACCATCAGAACCTTTGAAGCCGACCCTCTCCTCTTCCTCTACGCCGAGGTCGACGATGAAGGCGCGTTCGCTCGCCTGTGGGACAGTGACCCGCACAAAAAGTGGGCCCAGGTCATGGCCCCGCTCATTGAGCTTGACGCCGACAACAAACCCGATGCCCGCTTCATCCCCCAGGTATTCAACTTTGAAGCCTGATCCATCATGATCGCAGCCCAACCCCCATCCCCCGATCTCACCGGCAAACTCGCCGTCATCACCGGCGCGAGCCGAGGCCTCGGCCGACGTGCCGCCGTCCGTTTGGCAGCCCACGGCGCAACCGCGCTGCTCGTCGCACGCACCGAGTCGGCCCTGGCCGAAACCGCACGTACCATTCAAAGCCGCGGCGGCGGCGGCGCCGTCGTCTTGCCCGCCGACCTGAGCGATCCATCCGTCGTCGACAACCTCAAGGCCTCGGCCCGTCAGCATGGACGCGCCAGCATCCTCGTCAATGCCGCCGGCGTCTTCGGCCCGATTCAGATGATCAAAGACAGCGACCCGCACCTCTGGATCAACACCCAGATGCTCAACACCGTCGCCCCTACCTCACCTGTCGCGCCTTCCTGCCCGACATGATCGATCTGGGCTGGGGCAGAATCGTCAACGTCAGCTCCGCCGCATCCCTCCACCCGCCCGGCCCGCTCAACAGCGCCTACGCCACCAGCAAGGTCGCCCTCAACCAGTTCACCCGCCATCTCGCCGCCGAGATCAGCGGCGCCGGTGTCACCGCCAACGTCATTCACCCCGGTGAAGTCAAAACCGAAATGTGGCAATACATTCGCGACACCGTCGAGCCCATGGGCCCCGAAGCCGACGACTACCGCGAATGGGTCGCCTCCGTCGAACAAACCGGCGGCGACGATCCCGAAAAAGCAGCCGATCTCATCTTGCGCCTGATGGACGATCACGCCCCCGCGATCAACGGACAGTTCCTCTGGATCGCCGACGGCATCCAAACGCCGATCGAGAGTTGGCAAAACCCCACGCACGACTGACCCGCACGCCCCAGACCAGGCAAAGCCGTATGAACCACTCCGCACCAGCCAACCACTACCTGGCCCATCAGGTCGTCAGTCAGGAACAACTTGACACCTGGGTCGAAACCTTCCACCGCGAAGGGTTCCTGTTCCTCGAAAATGTCCTGCCCCCCGACTGGTGCGCCGAACTCCGCGACGATCTCGACCGCACCCTCCGCGACAATCCCAACGGCGCAAACAGCACCGGCGGCCACGTGAATCTCAGCCACCGCATGTTCGAGATGAGCCACGCCAACCTGCGCCTGTTCGACCTCGAGCCGATCGTCAGCTTCGCCGAAACGCTGATCGATAACCGATGCCACGTGATTCACAACAATTCCTTCCAGAGCCCCCCCGGTGGCGGCCTCAGTGGCTGGCACCAGGACGACAACCCACACTACCTCGTCACCCACGGTGATCCGCCCACCAACGTCCGCCTGCCCGTCCTCTGCTTCACCGCCAACTATTACCTCACCGACGTCACCACCGTCGAGCGTGGCAGCACCGAAGTCATCCCGCGCTCACACCTGTTCGGCTCCGAACCGCCGCGGCAACTCGAAGGCACCCAGTGGCAGCCCCTCATCCACCCCAACCTCGGTCCGGCCGGCAGCGTCATCATGTTTAACAACCAGGTCTGGCACCGCGGTGGCCCCAACCTTAGCGACCGGACCCGCTACATCACCCAAATCACCTACGCCCGCCGCCTGGTCGGCCACAAATACCATCCATTCATGAACTACCAAATGCCCCAGCACGTCTACGAAGACGCGAACCCGCGCCTGCGGCGACTCCTGGGCTTTCTCGATCACGGCGCCTACGGCTAAAACTGCCGACCCCCCGCGCCCCGCCCGCCGGCATCCCCGCACGTGATGCCTCTCGCCCCGGTCCCCGATCGGACCTCAGACCTCACACCACAAGGAATCGCAAGTTGAGCACCGCGATCAACAACCCAAACGACCCCGCCGATCCGCACAGCCCGCGGCGTCTCATGTATGTCGCCGACCCCTCCAGCATCGCCGTTGGCATTCTGCCCGATTCCGTCCAGCCCAACGATCTGTACCAATGGGTCGACATGCTCGCCGACGCCGGCGTCGACATCTTCGTTCAGGATGTATGCAGCCAGGGATACACCGTCTATTGGCGCTCGGACCAGTTCCAATACGACCAGCGCGATCAGCACCGGCGCTTCCTGCCCATGCTCGACGCCGGCACTCAGCCTCTCCAACTCCTCCTCGACCGCAGCCGCGAGCGCGGCATGGCGTTCATCGCCGGCTTCCGCATGAACGACAACCACGATTTCCCCGTCTTCTGCGACTTCATCGAGTCGCACCCCCAGTGGCAGCTCGTGCGGCCGCCCGAGGCCAACCAGGGCGGCAAGCCCCTCGACTTCACCTTCGACGAAGTCCGCGCGTTCGACTTCCAGATCATGGCCGAAGTCGCCGACCGCTTCGACGTCGACGGCCTGGAATTGACGTTCCGCGGCCCCGGCTACTTCCCCGCCCCACACGGCCCCCAACGCGCCCACCTCATGACCGATCTCATGCGCCGCCTCCGCGAAATGCTCGACGCCCATGGCAAGTCACGCGGCAAGCGACTCCTGCTCGGTGCCCGCGTCATCGCCCCCATCGAGCAATGCCTCGAACTCGGCCTCGACGTCCCCACGTGGATCGCCGAAAGACTCATCGACTATGTCAGCCCCCAGGACACCATGTACTCCGACTTCAACGCCGGCTACGCCCCGTTCGGCGACCTCACCCGTGACAACCCCTGCATGCTCTATCCCGGAATGAACCCCTGGTCCAGCTACCGCATGCGCCAGAAGCACCCCATGACCGCGCCCATGCAACGCGCCCTCGCCCACACCTTCTACAACGTCGGCGCCGACGGCGTCTCCCTGTTCAATCACTTCGTCGGCCACCTCTGGAATCCGCCCTTCTATCCGCACGCCCTGCACGACTTCCGCGACCTGCGCGATCCCAACCGCGTTGCCCGCGCCCAGCGCCACTATGTCTTTGATCCCGCCTGGGGCGGAGTCCCTTGGTTCGGCATGGATCGCAACCCGTACGGCGTGCTCGGCGCGCAGCGCGTCATTCTCGACCGTGCCGCCGACAATCCGTCCGGCGTGTTCCGCTTCAACCTCTACGAGCACATGGACCACGTCCGCGCCGCCACGCTCCTCGTCCGCGGCCCCGACCTCACACAGCACGACCAGTTGGACGTCAAACTCAACGACACGCCGCTGTCCCTAGGACCATTCGGCCGACCCGACCCTCGCCCCCGCGAACACTGCCCCGACACCCGCTGGTTCGCCCTGCCCCCCGACGCGCCCGCATTCGGTGACAACCACCTGACCATCACCCTCGTCACCTCCGACCCCAACGCATCCGGCGATCTGATCCTCGACGAAGTCGAGGTCTTCGTACAACCCAGGTAACAACGCATCACCTGCCTCATACGCCCGGTCGATTCCCCGCCTCAGCACAAAAGAAATAAGATGACCCCACACCTCTCACCCCCCGACCACCACAAGCATCTCACGTCGCAAATCGCCCCTGACCTTGCGTTCGATGACACCGACCCGCCGCGCTGGCGCCGCCGCCTTCGCCGCAAACTCCGCCAACTCCTCGGCGACACGCCCACCCAGCGCTGTCCCCTCCGCCCGCGCACGATCTGGAAGCTCCCGCACCCGCTGGGTTCGATCGAGAAAATCATCTTCACCGCCGAACCCCGCGCCGACGTCGTCGCGTATGTTTGCCTGCCCAAAGACGTGCCCCCGCCCCACACCTTCATGATCTGCCTGCAGGGACACACCACCGGCATGCACAACTCCATCGCCGTGCGCCGGGACGACGAAACCCGCCGGATCAAAGTCCAGGGTGATCGCGACTTCGGACTCGGCTGCATGCGCCGCGGCATCGCCGCACTGTGTGTTGAGCAACGATCGTTCGGCGAGCGCCGCGACCTCACAAAACCAAACCCACCGCCCATCGATTGCCACGCCGCCGCGATGCACGCCCTGATGCTCGGACGCACCCTCATCGGCGAACGTGTGTATGACGTCGACCGCGCGATCGATTACCTCACCACGCGCGGCGATGCCGAAACCAAACGCATCGGCCTGATGGGCCACTCCGGTGGCGGCACCGTCACCATCTTTGCCGCCGCCCTCCTGTCTCGCATCGCCTTCGCCATGCCCTCCGGCGCCTTCTGCACCTTCCGCGAATCGATCATGGCCATCTCTTGCTGCGTCGACAACTACATCCCCGGCCTCCTCAAACACGCCGAGATGGCCGACGTCCTTGGCCTCTTCGCCCCCCGGCCGCTCGTCGTCGTTCACGGAACCGACGACCATTTCTTCCCCGTCCGTGGAACCCGCCGAGCCTTCCGAGATCTGCGCCAAATCTACGACACCGCCGAAGCGAAATCCCGCTGCCACCTCGTCATCGCCAACGGCGGCCATCGCTTCTACGCCGACAACGCCTGGCCCGTTATGCTCAATGAAATCAACAGAATCTAGCCCGCCGACCCCGCCCGCCTTCCCCCTTCACCCGATCGCCCCCCGATACACCGCCGCTGTTTCCCTCGCGCACCGTTCCCACGTGAACCCCGCCGCATGATCGCGCCCGCCCCGCGACAGCCGCTCCCACAGCGCCGCGTCCGATGCCAGCCGCGCCACCGCGTCCGCCCACGCCGCCGGATCATCCGCGTCCACCATCAACATCCGTTCGCCGAACAACTCCTCAAACACCGGCAAACGCGACCCGATCACCGGCGTCCCCGCCGCCATCGCCTCAAGCACCGGCAAGCCAAAACTCTCATACTTCGAAGGGAACAGCATCACCAGCGCATGTTGATACACCCCCGCCAACTGCTCGTGCGCCACTGCCGCTTCCGCCGTCGCCCCGTCCGGTAAATCCGCCACGCCGTCCGCCGCGCCGATCAATCGCAACCGCGGCGCATCCACCCCGCGCCGCCCGAACACCCGCCACGCCTCGGTCAGCGTCTCAACGTTCTTATGCCGATAAGGCGACCCCGCCCACACCGCATACGTCCGTGCCTCAACCGGATCGTCCACTCGCATCGCGTCCGATACCCCGTGATGAACCACCGCCACCCGCGATCGCGCCACCCCCGTGTGCGTCGCAAACACCTCCGCCTCCACCCCCGACGGCACGATCACATGCCAACCCGCCTGCGCAATCTGCCGGTCAATCCGTCCCCGCTCGCGCACCGCCGCCCGCGATGTCGCCGATCGCAACTGAAACCGCACCGTGTCATGCTGCGTCACCACCGCCGCCCCTTCATAATCAAACGGCCCCGACGCAAACGGAAAGTGCACCACATCCAATTCCCGCTCAGCCAGCCGCGCCGTCAGGTGCTTGCGCATCCACCCCACCCGTGCCGCCCGTCCCCCCGTCACCCCGTCGCACACGACAATCTCGCACCGCGCCGCATCGATCTTCAAATCGTGATCCCCCCCACGAACACCACAAACGTGTCCTCGCCCGCCGCCGCCCCCAGATGCTCGATCAGCATGCGCGTGTACGTCTCCCCGCCCCCCACACGGCCCGGCTCCACAATCACCGCGTTAATCCCAATGCGCGCCATCACGCAATCTTACACGACCCAAACCATCAAACTGAAACCCACGACCTCAACCCCCGCCCGGCCTAACCCGCGCGCTTCACCACTTCCACCACCACCGGCCGCCTTCACCGTCCGCCTACTCCGTCCACACCCGAAAATAAAGCACGCGCTCACGCGGCACCCAATACCGATACGTCTGCTTGATCCCCGCCTCACCGTACGTCGTCACACTGCCATCTTCCTTGTCCATAAGAATGTCAGCCATATCCACCACAATCCAGTCATCATGCATCGCGACATACTTGCCCCACACCGAATCTTTCGAGCCGACCGCATTATCGCGCGTCGGTCCCGGCGTGATGAATGAGTCATCCCAGCCTTCCAATACGTCCGGCCGAAGCACAATCTCACACAACGCCCCCTCGACCGGTCCCGCGCCCAGCGCCGCGCCGCCCAGACTCGCCTCAGACTCCCCGCCGCATCCCGACACAAAAACCATCAACATCCCAACCAGGACCGCCGCACCGGATCGCATCATCATCGCAAGCTCCTTCGCCGCGCACCGCGGCCGCTAAGCAGTAACAGATTCCGCCTGATCAACATTTGATTCAGACTTCCGTTCAATCGCAATCATCCGCCAGAACCGACACCCCCAGCACCAACCCAGAACAACCTTCCCCGCCGACGCCGCCCTGATGCGTGTGATCCCCGCCGCCCCCGCATCGCGCGTCTTCCCGCACTTCGTGCAGCGTGCCTCCCACCCCGGCACCACCTCCGCATGCCGACGCAGCATCGGCGTCACCACCACAAAAACCAATACCAACAAAACGATCAGCCCCACCCCATCAACACCCCAATCGGCCAATCCATGTCGCGCCTCCCGTGCCCCGCGCCGATCTTGAAACGCCACGCGCCCATCATCATAGCATCAACCCGCGTGCCGATCGGCCGCCCGCCCCGCTATACTGCCCATCAGTTCGCACACGGAACCCACCCATGAAAATCTCCGACATCAAATGCTACCTCATCGAATCCCCCGCCCCCGAGCCTCGCTTCCGCTGGCGCGACGGCCTGCCCGGCGAAGGCGACGGCACACCCCCCGGCGATCCCCGCTACACCGCCTACCTCAAAATCGAAACCGACGCCGGCCCCACCGGCCACGCCGTCACCGGACGCGGCTGGTCCGTCATCGATCTCACCCGCCGCCGCTTCAAATCCCTCATCGGACTCGACCCCCTCCTCACCGAACGCGCCTGGCATGAGATATGGGAACTCGACCGCCTCGAAGAGTTCCCCATGTACCAGCTCGGATTGATCGACACCGCCCTGTGGGATCTCAAGTCCAAAGTCGCCGCCATGCCCCTCTACCAGTTGCTCGGCGGCAACGACCCCCGCGTCCCCGTCTACGCGTCCACCGTCACTTGGAACACCATGGACGAATACGAGCGCTACATCAAAATGTGCGCCGACCTTGGCTTCACCGCATTCAAACTCCACGCATGGGGACGCGCCGAGGACGACGCCAAGCTCTCACGCAATCTCCGCAAGTGGGTAGGCGACGACGCCGACCTCATGTTCGATGGCTCCGCCGGCTGGGATCTCACCACCGCCCTCTGGTTCGGACGCGTCCTCGAAGAAGTCAACTTCCTCTGGTACGAAGAACCCATGCGCGAATTCGATCTGCCCAGCTACGCTCAGCTCGCCTGCGCCCTCGACATCCCCGTCCTCGCCGCCGAGACCTCCGATGGTTGCCACTGGAACGCCGCCACCTGGATTCAATACCGCGCCCTCGACATGCTCCGCACCAGCGCCCACTACAAAGGCGGCATCACCGGCGCCCTCAAAGTCGCCCACCTCGCCGAATCCTTCGGCATGCGCGCCCAGGTCCACGGCGGAGGCCACGACAACCTCCACCTCTGCGCCGCCATCCCCAACAACGACTACTACGAAGAGCTTGTCATCGACGAACCCCAGATCAAGTCCCTCGCCACCCAATCCGAACTGCCCATCGTCGACGGTTTCATCACCGCCCCCGACACCCCCGGCATCGGCCCCGAACCCGATTGGTCACAAATCCAAAAAGACGCCGTCATGACCGCCTGACCGATCCCCAAAGCCCTCCAGGTGGAGCGACACCATGCAGCGCACATACATCCTGTTTGCCGCGTTCTTACTCGTATCCGCACTCGCCCCCGTCTCTCGAGCCGACCAGCCCGCCGATGCCTTCCTCCGCGACCTCCCGCCCGGTCTCTATCTGCAATCCTCCGACCTCATCCCTCCCGATCAGACCAAAGCCATCGGCCGGAAGTTGGGTGGCGACATCACGCAACTCACCAACTCGATCCTCAACGTCCACGGACGCACCATTCAGGTCAACGCGATCACCGCCTCCGACGATGCCGCCGCCCAGGCCATCCACGCGGCGATCCTCAAAATGAAACCCTATCCCTACTGCCTGCGGACCGATCACCTCGTCATCGAATACGTCGGCAGGAACATCGATGAAGCGCTCGCCGTCAAGACCTCCTACGAACTTGGATTCGTCCCAAAGCCCGATCACCTGCGCTATCGTGTCGTCGCCCGATTAGCCACGGCCCGCAGCGCCGATTACATGGCCCTCAATCCCCTGTTCAATCAGTTCATCGCGTTCGACCGCGGCGCCAACGACCGCACGATCCAACAGATCAAAGAACTGTCGAAGAAGATCACATTCGGACAATCCCTGACGTTAAGAAACCCAAACTTGGCCTCTGAACCCGCTGCCCACCAATTCACACCCGCCGCCGCCAAAACCAACGCCGCCGCGCCCATCATCTCCTACACCTTTGACCAACTGCCCAATCGCCATGGCGTGCCCTATGTCACCGCCGAACTCGAAATCGTCGTCGATGATTCCGGACTGACCCCCACCAACGAGGCCCCGCCCAAAGCCCTGACCGCCGCAACCCCATTCTGGCCCGCCGACGACCCGCGAATCAAAGCCCTCGCCGAACGGATCACCGAAGGTCACCTCACCAACGAAGACAAGGCCATGGCCATCCTCCAATGGTTGACCCCCGGCAAAAACCTCAAATATTCCGGGCAGACCGGATCGCGCTGGGGCGTGATCAAAGTCCTGACACAAAAGTCCGGCCACTGCTGGGATTTCGCCGATTGCTTCGTCACCCTTTGCCGCGCCGCCGACGTCCCCGCCCGCCAGGTCGCCGGCTGGCTCTACGGCGCCTCCGGCCACGTCTGGGCCGAGTTCTATCGCCAGTCCAAAGGCTGGCAGCAGGTCGACGCCACCGGCGGCGGCGCTCTGCCCTGCGGCATCTATCACATCCCTTACTTCACCACCGACACCGGCGACATGCCCATCCTCTATGTCGCCATGCCCAATATCGAAATCGTCGAATCCAAATGACCCGGATCCACACGACTCCGCATCCGCCCGACCGCCGCTCCGCTCATCTCCAACCCGACGCAACACGCTCCGACGCACCGCCCACATAACAGACCCATGAACCAACCACCCAACATCCTGATCCTCTTCACCGACATGCAGCGGGCCGACACCATCGGCGCACTGGGCAACCCCACCATTCGCACGCCGCATCTCGATCGTCTCGTCGCCGAGGGCGCCGCCTTCACCAACTGTTTCTCCCCCTCGCCCGTTTGCGTGCCCGCACGCTGTTGCATGCACTACGGCATGTACCCACAAAAAACCGGCCTCGCCGACAACGGCTCCATGATGCCCGATACCGGCAATGCCTACCCCGCGCTGCTCACCCGACACGGCTACCGAACCCACGCCATCGGTAAGTGCCACTTCACACCCGAACCAGACGCCCTCCGCGGCCTCCAGTCCCGCCAGTCCCAGGAAGAATGCACCTCCGATCCCGACTCCGACGACTACATCGCCTGGCTCAAAACCAACGGCCACGACTTCTACGAACCCCATGGCGCACGCGGCGAGATGTACTACATCCCCCAGGTCTCAACCCTCCCCGCCGACGCCCACCCCTCCCAATGGATCGGCAGCCAAAGCGACCAGTTCATCCGCGAGTCATCCAATCGCGATCAGCCCTGGTGTCTGTTTGCCAGCTTCATTCATCCCCACCCTCCGTTCGCGCCCCCCAAACCATGGCACAAGCTCTATCGAGCGCCCGACATGCCCCCGCCGTTCGTTCCCCCCAACAGCGCCGACCTCCACACGTGGATCAACCGACGTCAGAACCGATACAAATACCGAGACCGCGGCCTCGACCTCAACCTCCTCCGCGTTATCAAAGCCTACTACTACGCCACCATCTCCTTCATCGATTTCCAGATCGGCCGCATCCTCCACGCGCTTCAGCAAACCGATCAACTCGACAACACCCTGATCCTCTTCGCCTCGGATCACGGTGAATACCTCGGCGACTTCGCCTGTTTCGGAAAACGTGGCATGCACGACGCGGCCGCCCGCGTTCCCATGCTCGTCCGCTACCCCGAGCGTTTCCCCGCCGCCACCCGCTGTGCCGCCGCCGCCTCCCTTTGCGACGTCTTTCCCACCGTCATCAGCGCCGCCGGCATCGCGCCCGTCGACCTGCCCCTCGACGGCCTCGACCTCGCGCAACTCATCGCTCAGCCCGATCCCCAGCGCTCCGTCTATTCACAATTCTCAACCGGCGCAACCGCCCTCTACATGGCCGTGAACGAACGGTCGAAGTACGTCTATTCCGTCGGCGACGATATCGAGTTCCTGTTCGACCGCCGCGCCGATCCCGCCGAAGTCAATAACCTCGCCGCGCCCGGCCAACCCAGCGACGCCGCCGAACCGCACCGACAAGACCTCCTGCAATTCTTACTGTCCGTCGGCGCCGCCGAAGCCGTCGCACCCCACGCCGGCCGCCTCGATTGGCGTCGCTTCCCCCGCATTGATGAAAGCTACCTCAACCAACCCGACGCTGGCCTCATCGTCCAGGACTATCCCAGCTACCCCACGCACCTGCCCGGCTACACGGACGCCGAACTTCAATAGCCGTACGTAATCGACGCGCGATCGCCACCCCAATCCACGCCGATCGCCGCGAACAGGAAATCCCGATGCCGGAACCACAAACCACCGAACTGCCCAACCCTTTCCAGTTCACCGACGGCCGAACCGTGCGGACCCCCGACGACTGGTCCGAGCGCCGCCGCGAATTGGCCGACCTCATCATCAACATTCAATACGGCGGCCTCCCCCCAACCCCCTCCGGCATCACCGCCCAACCCCTGTTCACCCACCGCGCCTCCCGCTTCGCCGATGCTTCCTACACCCAATACCGACTCATCCACGACGATCACCCCGCCTTCCACTTCCGACTCGATGTCCTCGTCCCCCCCTCCGGCGGTCCGTTCCCCGTCGTCCTCACCGGCGACGCCTGCTTCCAGACCGTCTCCGACGAAATCACCCTCGACATCCTCCAGCGTAATTTCATCCTCGCCCAGTTCAGCCGCGTCGCCATCGTCCCCGACCTCTACAACGACGATCGCACCACCGGCCTCTACCTCGTCTACCCCGACCACACCTTCGGCGCGCTCGCCGCATGGGCGTGGGGCTATCACCGCTGCATCGATGCGCTGCTCACTCTCGACACTGTCGACCCCAACCGCATCGCCGCCGTCGGCCACTCCCGCGGCGGCAAGACCGCGCTCCTCGCCGGCGCCACCGACCGGCGCATCGCGCTCACCGCCCCCAACGCCTCCGGCGCCGGCGGCGCCGGCTGCTACCGATACCTGGGACCCAACTCCGAAACCCTCGCCGACAACATCAACGCCCTCGCCTACTGGTACGGCCCGAAACTCCGCGACTACCTCAACAAAGTCGACGACCTGCCCTTCGACCAGCACTCCCTCAAAGCCCTCGTCGCCCCCCGCGCCCTGCTCACCACCGAAGCCCTCGACGATCTCTGGGCCAACCCCGCCGGCACTTTCCAAACCCACCGCGCCGCGCGCGAAGTCTACCGCTTCCTCGGCGCCGACCGGCGCATCGGCATCGCCTACCGCCCCGGCGACCACGCCCACACCCGCGCCGACTGGCGCACCTTCCTCGATTTCATGAACCACCAGCTCTGCGATCAGCCCACCGAACTTGACTTCAACCCCAACCCCTACCCCGACCTGCCCCCCGCATTTACCTGGCAGGCCCCGCGCGACTAACTTCATTCCTGCGTCCCGCCGCCTCAGTCCGTGTACGGAACCGTCCCCGTCTCATCCACCGTGTAGCCCCACCGCTCGACATATTCCATCCCGGGCCGGAACGCATCGCCCTGATCCGCCAGCTTCCGATCGAGCGCTGCGTCCAGTTCATTCTGAATCGCCGCCGCCTCCGCGTCATCAACCAGATTGCGCATCTGATACGGATCCGCCTCGTTGTCATAAAGCAGCCACGGTCCCTCCAGATCGCGCACGTAAGTGTAGCGCTTCGTGCGCAGTCCTCGGTACTCCCTGCCCTGATGTTCGATCCGCGCCCACTGGCCAAACGGCTGCGCACACGAGATCAACGCTGAGCCGTCGGATGGATCATCACCACCCGCGATGTGCCCGGAGAAGTCCAGTCCCTCCACGCGGTCAGGAATATCAATCCCGCAAAGCCCCAGCAGCGTCGGCATGATGTCCGGCGCATCGATCAGCGCGTCCGTCTCCCGCGCCTCCCAGCCCGGCAGCCTTGGATACCTCAGCAAGAACGGCACACGGATCGACTCGTCCCATGGCCGCTGCTTCTTCGTATGCCCCTGAGATCCCAACATGTCGCCGTGGTCGGACGTGAACACCAGAATCGTATCGTCCTCGATCCCGCACGCGCGCACCATGGCTAACACGTCTCCCAGACACACATCCAACGCCGAACAGTGCGCGTAATACCCCGCAAGCCACTGCCGCGCCTCCTTCGCCGTCTCGTCCGGCACGTTCGGACGCAGCTCGATCGTCTCCGCATCGTAAAGCGCCCGATACGATTCCGGCGCCGTCCCGTAAGGCGCGTGAGGCGGACCCCACGACAACATCAACAAAAATGGCTTACCCCCCCCCGCATGATCCCGGATGTACGCCTCCGCGTCGCGCGTCTGCTCGATCGCATCGTAACCTTCCCAATGCAGCTTCCGATCAGAATCGCCCGCGTAGTAAGCCGAACGATTGTAGTCGTGCGTGCACTCAAGCACCTTCCAATAGTCGAACCCCATTCGATGCCGCGGCTCGATGTAACTGGACCGCCCGCGCCCGCCGACATGCCACTTGCCGATGTACGCCGTGTCGTACCCCGCGCCGCCAAACGCATGCCCCATGCTCACCGTGTCCGCCGAAAGACTCACGTCATTCACGAACACCCCATGCGTGAGCGGCCGCTGCCCCGTCAACAGGCTCGCCCTCGCCGGCGAGCACACCGGACATCCCGCCACCGCGTGCGTGAAGTTGACGCTCTGCCTCGCCAGCTCATCAATGTGCGGCGTCTCGACGTTCGGATCCCCCGCATACCCCGTCGCCTGCTGACGCCACTGATCACCGAAGATGTATATCACATTCGGCCGCTTGCTCATGGTCACCATCGTACCAACAAGCCTCTGTCAAAAGCGCCCAACCACCCCGCAGCTCAACAACCGCCCACGCCGCCGCACGACCGATGCAATCACCACCTCCGGGCTGGCGACCGGTGATACGACCAGCTACCGTGGTGCCAACCGAGTCCGCGCGGCGCTCAACACTGCGCCGTCCCGAACCGTCGGCCGCCACGCAACAAGGAACCACAGATGAGTCCGGACGCAAGCAGCAAACCCTGCCCCACCCGCGACCAGGTCGACGCCTGGATCGATTCCATCTGGCAACTCGTCGAATCAACCCCCTGCCCGGCCCAACTTCTCCAAGAAGAACAGGGCTTCACCCAAAGTCTCGGCTTCCGCCACGCGCCCGGCTGCCAATTCGTCCGCTTCACCCCGGCCGGCATGTCCGAATTCTACGGCTACTGGCAGCCCGCCCACGCCACCCCCGCGCCCCTGCTCATCCACGTGCCCGGCTACGGCGCCGAGGTCAACGCCCACCCCGACCTCGCCGCCGCCGGCTTCAACATCCTCCACGTCAACCCGCTCGGCTACACCACCCCCGCCGGCGCTGATGAATCAAAACAGCGCGATGACAACTGGCCCGTCCTGCCCGACACCATCCTCACCCACGGCGAAGCCGGCTATCGGCACTGGCTCGCCAACGCCGCCATGGGCGCGCGCTGGGCGCTCGACCAACCCCAAACCCACGACCATCGAATCTCGTTCTTCGGCTCCAGCCAGGGCGGCGGCGGCTCCCTCCTGCTCGCCTCCATGTTTAAAGATCGTGGCGCCCGATGCGTCGCCGCCGACGTGCCCTTCCTCACCGATTTCAAACGCGCCCTCGGCCGAGGCGCTTACGAGTTGTTCTCCCAAATGCTCTCCACCGTCGACGATCCCGACGCCGCCTGGCACACCACCGGCCTCATCGACACCCTCTCCCACGTCCACCGCCTCCACCTGCCCGTCCTGCTCACCGCCGGCGGCGCCGACGGAACCTGCCCCCCCGACACCATCGAAGACCTCTTCGCCCAACTCCCCGGCACGCGCTCTTACACCTTCCTCGAAGACGTCACACACCGCTACACCACCCAGTTCATCCCCCTCGCCGCCGCCTGGTTCCGCCTCCACGCCTGACCGCCCACCCACAAACCAACCCGAAGCGCGCCGCAACCCGCCGCCGCGCTCGCCGCGCCGCGGTTTCGTCGATCGATTTGATTGCGTCTGTTTCTTTGCGACGTGAATGACCCCCAAAACAGGCAAATACGCGCCGAAGGATTCGAACCCTCAACCTCCTGATCCATAGTCAGATTAACGCCTGCTGCAAATCACTGCAACGCAAGATGTTAACTTCTATGCCTTAACGATCTAGCGTCTGTTTCGAGACTGATCGTGAACTGCTCACCAGACTGTTTTCCCAACTGAATTGGCACAGATCGCCGCCCGTCTCAGACGACGGTCTCGGAACGGATCTTGGGGTCGCAGACAAGCGTTGCGGGCCGATACGCCGATTGCCCAAACCGGTCACCACACAGCCCATGCCGCACTCCATGTGGATAACTGACGTGCCCCGTTGTTCACGCAAGGCCGAATCCGAAGCAATGCGGCCGGGTCGCCTGATCGTGCCGGTCCGTGGCCGATTCAGGCTATCCTGCCTCCTACTACTGGCCGCATAATGACACACCCGTTGAACCCGACTTCCACCACGGTCTGTTGCCCGGACTCCCGATCAGGCTGGTAAAGTAGTCAGACCCAAGATGGATGAATCCGTGTCGCCGACTAACGCTCGACAGCGCGTGCTGGACACCATCGACCGAACGGAGCCGGATCGCATCCCGATCGACTACTGGGCCGTGGACTCAGTCACCGAGCGCCTGATCCAACACTTTGGAGTTGCTGATCGCGAATCACTTCTTCAGCGGCTCGAAGTGGACTTGCGCTATGTCATGGGACCGAGCTTCGCCGGTCAGCAGTTCCACGTGCATCAAGATGGCCTGGTCGAGGATCACTGGGGCGTGTTGCGGCGGCCGATGACGGTCGACGGTGCGGACCGAAGCGGCCGGGACTGGTCTTGGACGTACAAGCATCTGCACCGGGCGCCCTTGGCTAACCTTTGCACGATTCAGGATATCGAACGATACGAGCATTGGCCGAACGCCGACCAGTGGGACTACGGCAATGTCCGGTCGGAGTGCCTTCGGGCACGCGAGAGCGGCTGTGCGGTTGTCAATGGAGGCGATCGTCTCGATCGGACCGCCCAACTCAAGCCGGCGATGTATCTGCGCAGCGCGGAGCGGTTCATGGAGGATCTCGTGGTGCACCCGCACATTGCAGACTGCATCATCGAGCACATCGCCAGCTATTACCTTGAATACAACGAGCGTGTGTTCGAGGCCGCCGATGGTACGATTGACGTGTTCTTCATGGGGGACGACATGGGAACGCAGCATGGCCCATGGGTGAGCGTGCAGATGTATCGCCGATTCTTCAAGAACAACCTGCGCCGATATATCGATTTGGCACACCGACACGGCATCAAGACCATGTATCACAGCTGCGGCAATGTCCTGGATCTGATACCTGAGTTCATTGACTGCGGCTTGGATGTGCTTCAGTCGCTGCAGCCGTCTGCCATGGATTTGGGCCGACTCAAGCGCGAGTACGGCCGGCACTTGGCATTCCAAGGAGGAATCGATATCCAGGACATATTGCCCAACGCCGAGCCGCGCCGCGTGGCCCAGGAAGTGCGCAATCGAGCGCGGACGCTTGGCCCCGGCGGTGGATACATCTTTGGTACGGCGCACAATCTTCTGCCGGATGTGCCCACCGAGAACATCGTGGCGCTGTTCGAGTCCTATCTGGACTATGGGCGGTACGAACTGTCGCCGTCGTGACGACGCAGCCGGAAATAATAAAGGCCGCGTCTTCGGGCGGGCGACACGTTGGCAACGGCTGTGCCCAGAGATCCAGGATGCGCGGGTCTTGGGACTTGCGGTTACCACATCACGTTTTCCCCGCATCCGTCTGAGGTCGCGTCAGAACAAGTTGCCGCACGATCAACTCAGACGGTGTTTGTCTCGGATGGTGATGTTGAATCGCTGGTGCAAGGTAATGCCGAGGGTCGCGACTTGGAGCGGATCGTATCCGCATGGCCGTCCCTATCCGCCGAACAGAGGAATGCCGTGTTGAAAATCGTCGGGATGAACCCGAAAGCGGCGTGAACTGGCACAAAATCTGGCACAACAAAAAGCCCCGCTCATGCGGGGCTTTTCATGACCTCTTGGCACGACAAATACGGGCGGAAGGATTCGAACCCTCAACCTCCTGATCCGTAGTCAGGTGCTCTATCCAATTGAGCTACGCCCGCAATCGGTCAAGCCCGACATTCTATCGGCGCACCCCGACCGGTCAAACACCGCGCCGTTGCCATCCCGCCCCCGCCGCATTACCGTGCGCCCAAAACCCGGCGCACGCATCAGGAGCAACCATGGCCCGAAAGCGCAACCAACTTCGCCCCGTCAAAATCCAACGCCGATTCCCCTCCGCCGCCCCCGGCAGCGTCATGATCGCCGCCGGCAACACGCGCATCCTCTGCACCGCCTCCATCAGTGATGAACCGCCCCGTTGGCTGCGCGACGCCGACCCGCCGCGCGGATGGGTCACCGCCGAGTACAACATGATGCCCGGCTCCACCCCCGACCGCCAACGCCGCGGCCCCAACAGCCGCGCCACCGAAATCCAACGGCTCATCGGCCGGTCCCTCCGCGCCGCCGTCGACCTCAACAAAATGCCCGGCATCGCCGTCACCTGCGATTGCGATGTCATCTGCGCCGACGGCGGCACGCGCACCGCCGCCATCACCGGCGCCTTCGTCGCCCTCTCCGACGCCATCGCCGCCGCGCGACGCGACGGACGCATCACCCGCAATCCGATCCTCGGCCCCCTCGCCGCTGTCAGCGTCGGCATCATCGACGGCAAAGCCGTCCTCGATCTGGATTACCAGCTCGACGTCCGCGCCGAAGTCGACATGAATGTCGCCATGAACCACCGCGGCCAGTTCATCGAAGTCCAGGGCACCGGCGAAGCCGGCACCTTCACCCGCGAACAACTCGACGACATGCTCGACCTCGCCACGCGAGGCATCCGCCAACTCATCCGAGAACAACGCAAGGCGCTGAAGCGCAGATGATCGCTCGCGCCAGACCACAACGCACGACAACCCGGGGCCACAACCATGACCGACGCATTCAAACTCGCCCGCAACCGCGCCTACCAGTTCTGCGAGGAACAACAACAGGCCCTCGACGACGGCCGCATCACCGAGCAGCAGTGGTTCGACATCCACAATCAGACCTTCACCCAGGCCTACCTCGCCGCCGACAACCCCCGCGCCCAGTCCGGACACGGCGGCGACGAAGCCGCCTACCGCTACACCCGCGGCATGATCCTCGAAGCCATCCACAAAGACGGCGCCTTCCTCGACGTCGGTTGCGCCAACGGCCACCTCATTGAAATGCTCGACCGATGGCTGACCGGCACCGGCCTTCACGTCGAGTTCCACGGCCTCGACATCTCCCAAGGCCTGCTCGAACTCGCCAAATCACGACTTCCGAACTGGCGCGAGCGCTTCTTCCTCGGCAACGCCCTGCACTGGTCGCCGCCAATCAAGTTCGACTTCGTCTATGCCGCGGAACTTCATTACGTGCCGCGCGATCGCCAACGCGAACTCACGGATCACCTGTTTAACGATCTGGTCGCGCCCGGCGGACGTCTGATCCTCGGCCCCGACACCGAAAAAGCCGGCCACAACACGCTGGAGAACACCGTCACAGCATGGGGATACACGCCCACCGGCTACTGCGAAAAGGCCCACCAGGCACACCAGGACCTCTGCCGCAGAATGCTCTGGTTCGATAAGACGTAACCCGCTGACGGAGCACGCCATGAACGCATACCAACGATACTTCAACGTCCTGCGCAACCAGCCCGTCGACTTCCTGCCTCGCATTCCCATCCTGATGCAATACGCCGCGGAGTATATCGGCTCCGATTATGCCGCTTTCGCATCCGATCATCGCGTCCTCGTCCACGCCAACGCGCAATGCGCCAAAGACTTCGGCTTCGATCAACTCAGTTGCATCTCCGATCCCTACCGAGAAACGCACGGCTTCGGCGGCGCCGTCACCTATGTCACCAACGGCCCACCGCACTGCACCGTGCCGCTTCAAGACAGCAAGGACCTGTCCATCCTGCCCACTCCCCACCCCATGAGCTCCGAGCGCATGGCCGATCGCGTCCACGCCGCCGAAGCATACAAACTGCAATTCCAAAACGAGTATTCCATCCTTGGCTGGATCGAAGGCCCCGCCGCCGAAGCCGCCGACCTGCGCGGCGTCAGCACCTTCATGATCGACCTGATCGATGACCCGCCCTTCGCCGCCGACCTCATGGACCGGTGCGTCGCCGTCGGTATCGCCTTCGCCCACGCCCAGATCCACGCCGGCGCCGACACGATCGGCATCGGCGACGCCATTGCCAGCCAGGTCGATCCCCAAACCTACGAGCAACTCATTCAGCCGCGCCAGAAGCAGCTCGTCGCCGCCGTCCACCACGCCGGCGCCCGCGTCAAGCTGCACATCTGCGGCAACACCACGCACCTGCTGCCCGGCATCGCCGACCTCGGCGTCGACATCCTCGACGTCGATCACATGGTCGAACTGCCCGCCGTGCGCGATGCCGTCGGCCCCCGTGTCGTCATATCAGGAAACATGGACCCCGTCACCATCATTCAAAGCGGCACGCCCGACACGATCCGCCGCGCCGTCGCCGAAGCCTATCAAGCCGTCGGCAATCCCTACATGGTCAACGCCGGCTGCGAAATCCCCTCCGGCACGCCGCCCCAAAACCTCAGCGCCCTTTGCGAGCCCTTGCCTTATGTGGCATAGTGCTCCATCCTCCGCCCATCGCGTCGGTGTGACCTCGGCGCCGCACCCGCCAAACAACGTAAGATGTAGAGCATCGACACTGACACCATGCCCGTCCGTGGAATCCAGATCACTCGGACCGTAATTGGATTGGACGCACGCCCATGTCTGAGCGCGACGTGGTCAACGAGACCCCGGGACTGCCTGCCACCATGGCGTCGCTCGCCTCCGACCTCGCCGACCTCGGCGTTGAAACCGGCGCCATGATCCTCGTCCACGCCTCACTTAGCTCCCTCGGCTGGGTGTGCGGCGGCGCCGTCGCGGTCATCGAAGCATTGAGCAGCGCCGTCGGACCGGGCGGAACCATCGTGATGCCGGCGATGTCCTGGGAGCTGTCCGATCCGACCGACTGGGAACATCCGCCGGTTCCCCGTGATTGGTGGCCCATCATTCGCCGGTCAATGCCCGCCTTCGATCCGCAAACCACGCCCACGCGCCAGATGGGCGCCATCGCTGAATGCTTCCGATCCTATCCGGGCGTGCTGCGCAGCGACCATCCGCACGAATCATTTGCCGCGATGGGTCCCCACGCCGGACGAATCACCGCCGAGCATCCGCTGGAAGATGGTTTTGGCAATCGGTCACCCTTGGGTCGACTCTATGACCTGCAAGCCAACGTTCTGTTGCTGGGTGTCGGTCATGATCGCAACAGCTCGCTTCATCTTGCCGAAGTGCGAGCGCTTGGCGACACCGCGCCAAAGCTCCACACGGGCGCGCCGGTATTGATCGATGGTCAGCGGCGTTGGGTCGAGTATTCCGTACAGGCTGTGGACGAGTCCGATTTCCCCCAGCTCGGCCGGGCCTTCGCCGATGCAACCGGCTTGGTTCGATCGGGGCGCATCGCACAGGCGCACTCGATGTTGATGCCGCAGCCCGCACTAGTCGATTTCGGCGCCGAGTGGCTCAAGGTGCACCGTTCATGACCGTCGCCCTCGACTATCAACTCACCGCCGCCGACCTTGACGCCTTTGCCGTCCACCATGCCGCGCACGCGCCGCATCTTCGCCGGCATAATCAGCGCATGCGATGGGTCTACGCCATCGTGTTCGGCTTGATCGCCGTCGGCTACGCGCAGTTCGCGACCACCGGCGCCGTCATCTTCGCCGTCAT
The DNA here is from genome assembly GCA_002685935.1 of Planctomycetaceae bacterium. GTDB lineage: Bacteria > Planctomycetota > Phycisphaerae > Phycisphaerales > Zrk34. The sequence goes on from NYZD01000172.1 coordinate 20,612, forward strand.
CGCTGTGATCTATCTCATCTTCTACGCCCGCTTCAATCGCTGGTGGGTCGTTCGTCACAGCCGTCGCGCCAACGCCGGGCCCGACGGTCCAACGCTCGGTCCGATTCAACTGCGACTCACCGACGACCAACTCCTCATCGATGAACCCGAAGGCAACGCCCGCTTGGCCGTTACCGCCATCCGACGGTTCGACGAATCCGACACCCACCACTTCATCTACCTCGGCCCCAGCGCCGCGCTCATCGTGCCCAAAGCCGTCGACGGCGCCGCCGACTTCATACAAGCCTTGCGCGATGGGGTTGCCGCACGAACGCCGCCGCCGTCGCCCGTTGATCATCCCCAGACATGATTCGACCGACCCGCCGCATGGGCCGCGAATCGCCGCCCGCTTGACCCACGCCGCAAAAACCCGTCCAATCAGGACTGCTTCGAGCCAAAAGCCGCGTCGATAAATAGAGCTTTGGGGGTCCGCGTTTTGTCTCATTCACCGCCCATCGTCAATCACGCCCGCCTCGCACTCAGACCCCTCGCGCCGGTGATGTGCCTGTTCGCCTTCGCGCAGATCGGTGTCGCCGCCTTGCCCGGCACGAACTTCCCCGAGCCCATGGGCCCGCCCACGTTTGAGGACCTGACCGAAGGCGCGCGCGGCGAAATCTGGGCCGCCATCCGCAAAAAAATGGATGCCGCCGAGTTGATTCTCCAGTCGAGTCAGGATGTCGCCGACGCTGACGAACTGATCGCCGAGGCCCGCGACGCCGCCGCCGCGTCCGGCGACCCGGCCATTCAATCACAGTTCCCGGCGCTCGAAGCCATCCTGCATATGGATTATTACTGGTACAAGTCGGCCGAGGCGCCGCTCCTGCTCCTCATCACGGCAACGGGCGACGCAGCGAATGAATCGCGCGCCGAGTGGGCGTACGACCAATTGTTCGAGTTGTACTTGATGTCTGAGATATATGACGAAGCGCGGGAATTGTCCATCGAACGCGTGTCCATGGCCGAGCGGTTTACCTGACCGCGCCAGCAGATCATCGGCTACTACGAGCTGGCGCGTGTGTTTCGGCGCGAAGAAAAGCCGATCGCCGCGCTGACCATGATCAAACACGCCATGGCCCAGGCTGACGAGATCGGCGACGTGGACATGCAGATCACCGGGATGATGGAGCAATCGGTCTGTTACCTCTGGTTGGAGCAGGAAGCGCGCGCTCGGGAGATTCAGTACGGCGCCGTGGCGCTGGCCGAGTCGCTCGATGATCCGATCCGAGCCGCCCAGGCCCGGATCAATCTCGCCGACTTCCTGCGCGCGCGCCATGAAGCCGACGAAGCCCGGACCGTCCTGACCGCGGCGCTCGCTGACGCGAAAGCCGCCCAGGCCCCGCGCGCCCTCGCCGACATCCATGACGCCTACGTCCGCCACGCTCATGAAGATGACGACGAACCCGCCGTCATCAAGCATTTGCAGATCATGTTGAGCTTCGATCGCCAGGCCGGACGCACCGATCGGCATCGGGACGTGCTGCTGCATATCGTCGACCTGTATGTGGACGCCGACAATCTGGACGGCGCCGAGGCCACCCTCCGCCAACTGCTGTCATTCGATGAACAGCAGGCCGATGCCGAGAACGTGTGTCGCGACTACCACGCATTGGCCATTATCCTCGACGACGCCGGGCAGATCGATCGGGCAAACGAGGCCTCGCGACAAGGCCTGGCCCGTGCGCTGCAGCTTGAGATCCCCGAACATGTCGCATGGGCCGCGGTGTCCCTGGTCGAGTGCGAGCCGTTGGCGTCCGATCCCGCCGAAGCCGCGGCGCTGCTGCAGCGCCATTACCAGTATCTGGCCGACGCACCCGCGTCCGGAGGTGTCGCGTCCTATCACCGGAAGCTGGGCGAGTTGCTCAATGAGACCGGCGACCCGTCGACCGCCGAGCCGCTCCTGCTCACCGCGATTGACATGCACAAGCAGCTTGGAGCGGTGGATCTCAGCGCCGCCTGCGCCCGGCATTTGATGGTCGTGTATTTCAAACTCGATCGAATCGACGAGCAATACGAGATACGTTCGCAACTCGATGAATACATTGAAGGGATGCAACAACGGGGAATGCCGTACGGCCCGGAATTTGCCCGCCTGCTGGCGACCGATGCACATGAAGCCGGCGACACCCGGGGCACCGGCTATTGGGCCACACGCACCGTCGCCCTCGCCAAGGATCAGGACCAGCCCGAATCGATGACCTACGGTCTGTATTACCTGGCGGAGTCCAAACTCACCGAGCTGAAGTATGGCGAAGCGCTACGCCTCGCCCTGCGCGCTTTGGACGCGGCCCAGCGCGTGGAAGATCAGTCGGAGATGGATGAGGTGTTGGCGCGGACGGCATTCGTGGCCGGCCGGTGCCGGTTCCACGCTCACAAATACAAGGAGGCGTCGGCGGTGCTGCGGTTGGCCGGGACGTATGCCGACAAACTGCCGGACATGCCCGAACTCAAATCCCGAATCCTGGGCGAGCATGCGCTTTGCCAGTTGATGGGCGGCGATCGTGATCTTGCCGCCAAACGACTCGACGAGGCGTGGAATGCGATGAGCGAACAGCCGTCCAATCTCGCCGAGGCGGTGAGTCTGGCCGTGCGCGCCGGGCACATCTACGGCCGGCGCCGCCAGTTCCATCAGTCGCTGTATTGGGGACGCAAAGCAGAGGCCCGGCTCGAAGAACTGAACAACCCGACCACGTCGTTTGACGTGCGCCAGATTCTGATGCAGTGCTCGGCGCAGTTGAACGAATCCGATGACGCGATCAAGTACGGACGGCTGGCGATGGCGCACGCCCGGAATGGCGAGGATCCGCGCGCCAAGCTGGCCGTCGGCATGACGCTCGCCTCGCAACTCGATCGAACGCAGCAATACGACGACGCGCAGCGGCTGTATCGCGAGATTCTCCAGTGGGCGCGGCAACTGAAGCTGGACAAAACGATCGCCGACATGCACAACAACATCGGGTTCATTGAAGTGCGGCGCGGCAACACCGATGCGGCAGCGGAGTCGCTGAACCAGGCGCTGAAGATCTACCAGCGGCTTCAGAATCAGCAGGATGTGATTCGCGTCATGACGAACCTGGCGATGAACGCGCAGCAGGCCGGGGAGTACGAGGCGGCCAAGGCATACCTGCACAAGACGCACGAGATGTGGGTGAAGCTCAACAACATGGAACGGGCCAAGTCGGTGCTCAAACGCATCGAGATGATCGAAGAACTGCAGGCGGACGAAGCCGAGCCCGTGGACGCCGAGTGACCGTGCACGGGCGATGATCGGCCATGTGCAACCTGCGGCGGGCTTGACCTGCGCGGGTAAAACGAATCAAATCCCAAGTATCGTCTGAGCGTTACGGACCGCGGAACTCGATTGACGTCGGAGCGGGCATGGCAGAATCATCACCGAAATACCGCCGCGTGTTGCTGAAGGTCAGCGGGGAAGGACTGTGCGCGCCGGGCGGGCAGGGCATCGACGGCGATGAACTAAGAACGCTCGCTCGGGAGATCTGCGCCGCCCACGACACGGGCGCTCAGATCGCGGTGGTCGTCGGCGGGGGCAACATTATCCGCGGCGCGCAGCTGTCGCGCGATGAGCATATCCCGCAGGCCACCGCCGATTACATGGGCATGCTCGGCACGGTGATCAACGCCCTGGCCCTGAAAGAGGCGCTGGAAAAACTGGATCGGCCGGCGCGGGTGATGACGGCGCTGGATCTGTCGTCGGTCGCCGAGTCGTTCATTCGCGGTCGGGCGATGCGGCATCTGGAAAAAGAGCGCGTGGTGATTTTCGCCGCGGGTACGGGGAATCCGTTTTTCACCACCGACAGTGCCGCGGCCCTGCGGGCGATCGAAATCGGCGCCGATGTATTGCTGAAGGCCACGAAGGTGGACGGCGTGTACGACAAGGACCCGAATCAACACGACGATGCAGAGCGGTTTGAATCGATCAGCTACCGCGACGCGATCGCGCGCGATCTGAAGATCATGGACACCAGCGCGTTTTCGCTGTGCATGGATCACGATATTCCGATTGTGGTGTTCAATCTCAAAGCACCGGGACATATTGCCGAGGTCGTGGCGGGCGCGAGGCACGGGACGTTGATCACCCGTGAGTGACCCGGCGGGCGGGCGCGCCGGCGGATGGTTCGGTTGGGAAATGGATCTGGATCGGAAGTGAATCACGGAGCACGGTCATGGACCTGGATGAAGCACTGCTCGAATGCGAAGAACACATGGAGAAGTCAGTAGATTACTTGCGCGATGAGTTGCGGGGAGTGCGCACGGGGCGGGCCTCGCCGGCGCTGGTCGAATACGTGAAGGTGGATTACTACGGCTCGGCCACGGACTTGCGGCAGTTGGCGAACATCTCGGTGCCGGAGCCGACGCAGTTGCTGATCAAGCCGTTTGATGCATCGGTGTTGTCGGAGATCGTCAAGGCGATTCAGCAGTCGGGGCTGGGACTGAATCCGATGACGGAGGCGAAACAGATTCGGCTGGTGATGCCGCCGCTGAGCACGGACCGTCGCAAGCAGTTGGCCGGGTCGGTCAAGAAGATGGGCGAGCAGGCGAAGATCGCGGTGCGCAACGCGCGGCGGGACGGCAACAAGCACGTGGACCAGGCGGAAAAGGACAAGACCCAACACGTCTCGGAAGATCAGGCGGCCGATGCGAAGGATCAGATTCAGGATCTGGTCAAACAGTATGAAGCGAAGGTCGAAGAGATGGTCAAGGCGAAAACCGATGAGGTGATGGACCACTAAGGGGTTGACGGCGGGGGTCGGTGGTTGTGGGGTCTGGCGGTTCATGTTCGGCCTCTGATGTTCGGTCACACATCACACGTTCGTCGCGCGGACCCGGGTCGGCCGCCCCCGCCCCCGGAGGGGGGGAGCGGAGGTCAAGCGGACATGTCCTCGCGGCGCCGACACGTCGACGATCGGCGCGCCCAGCGCGCCACGGCGATCGTCTGCTGCTGCTCACCAAAGAGGACCAGGGACGA